>CANOKG010000040.1 GCA_947566655.1 uncultured Muribaculaceae bacterium
CCATATTATGTAGGTGCATTTATTGTATGTATGATAATGGTTGTATTGTCGGTGACTCGTACAGCAATATTGATGGTTGCTATTTTATCGTTTTTACAATTTTTACAAGGTTTTACATGGTTTAAAAAGATTATTTTAGGTGCCGTAATAGCGTTAAGTGGTTATTTTATAATGATTAACCTCCCTATGTATCAAGATATGAAGGAGGTTTCTGAAGCTCAGATAGATGCGACACAAACTGAAGAAAAAGAAGATGTTAGAATAGGTGCATGGCGATATTATGGGTATGGGGCAAATGAATCGGTAGTTACATTTTTGTTCGGCAATGGATTGCCGTCATTAGGAAAGTCGGCATGGGGTAGGCATATTGATTCTTTTACAGAGGAGACAGGCTATTTTATAGCTGATGTATCATGGGCAGGTATGATTTTTATTTTTGGACTTATACCAACGTTGTCATTATTTATTATTGTCGTATTATCTATTTCTAAGCAAAAAATAGCGTCTCAACGTTATCTATCCTATTATATGATATATGTCTTAGTTCGAGGATTCGCATCTGGAGTTTGGTTCTTCAGTGAGGAAATATTTATTACAATGATAGTGTTATATTTAATTTATAAAGGATCATCTATAAATGATCGTAAAGATATTATAGAATCGGTAGTAAATAATCGACGTACTTTTGTAGTGAATTGATTGTATGGGCACAGGGCGGTCAATTAAGGTAAATTTTACTCTCAACTTATTGAATACAATATTGGGGGTAATTTTTCCTATAATTACTATTCCATACGTCAGTAGAGTTTTAGGACCTGAAGGTTTGGGTATAATTGGTTTCAATCAGTCAATCGTAAGTTATATAACAATATTCTCGTCTTTAGGTATTGCTACCTATGCAGTTAGAGAAGTGAGCCGTTTAAAGAATAATGAGGAGGAACAGCGCATATGTGTTCTTGAAATTTTGGGACTACACTTATTACTTACAGTATTGGCCTATATAGCTGTAGCCTTATTGTATTTATTTGTACCTGCTATTCGTGCTACAGGCTTGGTATTTCTCATTCTTAGCGTGCCCATTTTTTTTAATGCAATTGGTGTTGTGTGGTTTTTTCAGGCACGAGAAGATTTTATGTTTATACTTGTTAGATCGCTGGTGGTAAAGATTCTGTCGTTAATTGCCCTTTTTGTATTTGTAAAGCGTAGCGAAGATGTTGTTACTTATGCTGCTGTCATAGCCTTTGCCGATTCGAGTAATTGCTTACTTAATTTCATAAAGCTCGTAAAGATCATAAAAATACAAAATTTAAACAGATACAAACTTGATATATTTCGTCATGTATACCCTACGTTGACAATATTTGCTATGGGGATTGTTATAAGTTTGTATTTAGATTTGCCAGCGGTATTTTTGGGATTTGTAAATGGAGAAGACTCGGTTGGATACTTTGTAACTTCAAGTAAACTTTCCAAAGTAGTGTTATCTTTAGTTACGGCTTTAGGAACAACGTTGCTACCCCGCATGTCCCATTATTATACCATTGGTGATTACAAAAACTTTAAGTTATTAGAGCAGTCGGGATTTAAATTTGTAATAGGACTTACGGTCCCGATTATGCTGGCTATCATTGTGATTGCACCTGATATAATTTTTAGTTTTGCAGGTAATGAATTTGCTCGTTCAGTGACGGTTCTGCGTTGGTTAGCTCCTACAATACCAGTTATTGGAATAGCTGGTATAATAGGCTTTCAGTCGCTTTATCCTCAAGGTAAAGAACGAATAATTATTTTTAGTGCAATTTCCGGGTTTGTTGTCTCGGTCATCTTAAATATAGTTTTAACGCCGTATTATGCTGAGAATGGCGCTGCTATAAGTTATTTGGCCGCTGAGACAACTGTTACTGTTGCTATGTATATAATTGGTCGTAGATATTTATCGGTTAAATTGTTAGATAGATCAATTTTTATATATGTTATAGCATCATTGGTTATGTCGGTCATATTATTATTATTGTATAATATATTGGCTTGCCAAATAGGAATTAAGCTTATTATTGAGATTCTTGCCGGTTTGATTACGTATATAATTGTTCTGACTATTATGAAGGAACCGTTATTTATAAAACTGTCAACTGAAGTTTTTTTCCGAATAAGGAAAAAATTTAATTTTAATCAAGAATAGGAGGGGTATGACTAATCAAGTTGCAATAATTATTCTTCAATATGGTAATGCCGAAGCTACTATTGATTGTATCAATAGCGTTGAATTGTATAACACATATCCTGTTAAATATATTATAGTGGATAATGCTTCACCTCATATAACTGATTGTGAAAAAATTGAAAATTTTTTATACGAAAAATTTGATCAGGAGTGTGCTGTGTGTAATGAAGGTCAATTGACTCGGAATGTATTGTTGAAGGCAACATTGTTGAAATCGGCAGTAAACGATGGTTATGCTCGTGGAAATAACAAAGGGCTTAACTTGGCTTATGATGATCCGGAAATAGATATTGTTTTGGTGCTCAATAATGACACGCTTTTTGTCGAGGATATCATTCCGAAGTTGGTTGATGATGTCAAGACGCTGCCAAATTGTGCCTTTGTAACACCGTTGCTGTATAAGAAGAACCTCAATGGCATTGATATGAATTGTGCAAGAAAGCGCATGCGCTTTTCAAGTATAATTCTTAATAATCTTCTTGTGTTCAGGTACACTCGTTTTATCAAGTCTCTTCCTATTACCCCGTCAACATCAATTAAAGAGGTAGAACTTATTTCGGGTAGCTGCATGCTGTGTCAAAAAGAAGTCTTTAAGAAGTTAGGCTTTTTTGATACTCACACGTTCTTGTATTATGAAGAAGATATATTAAGTGAGAAAAATAAGACTCTACATCTTGTAAATTATGTAGATACTAATTTGAAATGTATTCATTTAGGTGCTTCTACTACTAAGCAAACAAATTCATTGAAGATAGTCAAGATTGGTTTTAAGAGCCAATATTATTATATCTCAAAGTATCATAAATTTTCTTGGATTAAACTACCATTGTTGAAAGCATCACAGTTGTGGGTAATTGGTATACTATCATTCAATAAATTTTTAAGATGGAAACGATAGAGGTTAAACGCTTGGAACTGTGGGCCCGGCATGGAGTCATGGAGCAGGAGCGTGTTGTCGGGAATATGTTTACCGTTGATGTATCACTATCGGTCGATTTGCAGCGTGCCATGGTATCGGACTCGGTCGAGGATACAGTGAATTATGCCGAGGTGGTTGATGTAGTAAAAGCTGAAATGGCTATTCCTTCATTGTTATTGGAAAATGTTGTGTGGCGTGTTAAAAATGCGATTCTGGCTCGTTTCCCAATGGTGAGAGGAGGGTCGGTCAAGGTTGCTAAACTTACTCCGCCTGTTTCGTGTAATGTTGATGAAGTCTCGGTAACTACCCGTTGGTAGCGGAGGGGCGGCGCATGCCTCCCGCAATCACCATCATTACTGATATCATTATAAGTATCAGGCCTCCAGTATCGCGTGTGGTTAGATGTTCGCCAAATACTATAACTCCACACAGTACTGCGGTGACGGGTTCGAAAACGCCAAGAAGTGCTGTTGGAGTTGATCCTATATTGTGTATCGATATCGCAGTACAAATAAGCGATACGGCGGTGGGGAGCAGGCCGAGCGCAAATATATTTAGCCACAGAATGTTGTCGGATGGCAATGTGATTTCCATAGTCCACGCCGATCTCCCGGCAAAAATGACTACACCGAACATGAGCAGATAGAATGTCAACCGGTTGGATGGAATAGAGGCGAGTTGTGAGCGGTTAATAGCTATCAGTACCAATGCATAGGATAGGGCTGATGTCATCACCCACATTACACCGGTCGGGTTAAGCGTCGCACCCGGTTTGCCGTTGTATAACATTATAAGTCCGAGACTGGCAATAAGTAGGCAAGTTCCCGTTATCCATGTGAATTTTTCACGAAAGAATATCGACATTATCACTGCCACCATCAATGGATACACAAACAGCATGGTAGAGGCGATAGATGCTTCCATGCAGTTGTAGCTTTCAAACAATGCAAGTGACGAGTAGCCCATTAGCATTCCAACAGCTGCCAATGGTAATATTTCATGCCGTTTTATTGATAACCCATCGCCGCTTAACCATGCTATGATGGCCACAATAGGTAGTCCTGTGAGATAACGGAACAGCAAAGTGGAATTGGCATCCATGCCGTTGGCATACAATGGCAATGCAAAAAGAGGATTCAATCCATAGGTGGCCGCTGCCACCACTCCCATAGTATAACCTTTTACGCGTTTACCTAATATCATATACTCTCTAAATTTGGCTGCAAAGGTACAGAAAAATAGAGTTTATTTATGTAATTTTGTGAACCAAATACAACTGATTTTTATATAACTAATGTCTCTTATGTCGTTGATTTTAACGTCTCTGGTGCCGCTCATGCTCGCCATCCTGTTGTTTTGCCCCCTCCCTGTCAAGCGAAATCAACAGATACACAATAGTATACGTAGCGTAAATTCTCAATCAATTTTTGATAAAGTTCACTCAAATGTGCTTAAGGGGCTCGCCTCAATTATAGTTATTTTTGTTCACGTGCCTGCAACTTATTGCAATGGTATTCAAGATGCTATTGGTAGTTTTGCTTATGTTGCCGTTACTTATTTCTTTATGATGTCGGCCTATGGCATGAGAAGGGCTTCTATATATAATTCTCAATATATTGCACACTTCTGGCGTGGACGTCTCGCGGCATTGCTTATACCTATGTTTCTGTGTAATGTGGTGTATTTTATAGCAGATCTTATATCAGATGTATCCAGTATATCGAGACTCTATAATTTCAATGGATATGTAGTTGTGTTGTTGGCCTACTGTCTATGGTTTTATGCAGTTCTTCAGATTACAAAAAATCGGCTGTCTCAATTACATATTGATTGGATGCTGATACTGGGAGTTATTGTATCATCAATAGTGTGCTATGTTTATATGCCAGGAGAAACAAGTAATATGAAGTACTGGTGTTTTGAACAATATGGCCTGGTGTGGGGAATATTATTATGTCGTTTTGAAGCCCGATTCCTGTCATGGATACATAATCGTCGCTTCCTTAAAGTAATAGTCCTTATATTACTTGGCGCTGTATTGGGTATAGGATATTTGAAATTTAAAGCTGTGCCTTTTTGGGGTGAGTATGTGTTGAAAATAGTGCTTGGGGCCGAGTTGCTTATTTTGGTGTTCACTCTGCTTGATGGATTTATAAAGGAAAATTGTGTGACCCGATTCTTAGGGAATATCTCATATGAAACTTACCTGTTGCATGGTGCTTCGTTTGCGTTGCTCGCGATGGTCGATAATCTTGATTCGGGAGTGTTCATATTGATTGCTGTGGGGTGTACGATAGCCATGGCTACGGCTGTAAAATATATAGCGACACCATTGGTTAAGGCAATCAGACGTTACAAGACAGAAGGCTGTTGATTCCGGTCGGGGCCTTCAGCTTGTTTTTTATTATCGGAGGCTTTTAAAATATCGAAAAATGACGTTGGGGGGTTGGTGCCGTGCCTAAAAAGTTGTACCTTTGTTAAAATGAGTTCGAAATGAATTTGGTATGGCACGATTTCGCATTAATATATTAGGCTGTGGCTCAGCGACACCATCGCTGCGTCACCAACCTTCATCACAGGTTATCGACTTTCGCGATAACTTGATGATGATCGACTGTGGCGAGGGTACTCAGCTTGCAATGAGGCGCATGAGGCTTAAGTTTGTAAGACTTAATCATATTTTCATCAGCCATTTGCATGGTGATCATGTGCTCGGCTTGCCGGGTCTGCTCTCGACTATGGCTTTACAAGGAAAGACCGGACGGGTTACGATTCACACTTTCCCAGAGGGTATCGAGATATTACAGAATGTGGTGAACTTTTTTTGTCGCGAGCCCGGCTATGAAATTGTGTTTGAGCCCGTGAGTCCCGAAGGTGGGCTGGTATATGAAGACAACGCTTTGACTGTTACTGCATTCCCTCTATACCATCGTGTTCCTTGTGTCGGCTATATCTTCAGAGAGAAAGAGAAGTTGCGTCATCTCGATGGTGATATGGTGAAATACCTTGATATCCCGGTGAGTAAACTTCATGGTATAAAGATGGGTGAAGATTATACTACTCCCGATGGTGTCGTTATTCCCAACAGCCGAATCACTCATGATGCCGATCCATCGGTTAGCTATGCCTATTGTTCCGATACCCAGTATGATGAACGCGTAGCAAAGGCTGTGGCCGGTGTCGATACAGTGTTCCATGAGGCTACCTACATTGATGCCGATAGGGTCAAGGCCCGTGGCCGTGGACATTCCACAGCATCAGAGGCTGCCACAGTGGCTCTTAAAGCCGGGGCTCGTCAACTTATTATAGGGCATTACTCTAAGAGCTATGTTAGCGAAGATCAGCATCTTGCCGAGGCTTCAGCTATTTTCCCAAATACTCTTCTTGCCAACGAGGGACTTATGGTCGACTTGTTGTAACGCAATAATCAGATCGCTATGATAGATACCGATGATTTATTTATGGATATGGCACTCGCCCAAGCCCGGCAGGCTCTTGACGAGGGAGAAATACCTATAGGGGCTGTTGTTGTGTGTGATGGTCAGGTGATAGGTCGTGGACATAACATGACCGAGCAGTTGAACGATGTTACGGCACATGCTGAAATGATGGCGATTACGTCAGCTACACAGACGCTTGGAGGTAAATATTTGCCCGATTGCACTCTATATGTTACTGTTGAGCCTTGTCTTATGTGTGCCGGTGCGATAGCCTGGGCTCAGATTGGACGTATTGTGTTCGGAACGCCTGATGTTAAACGAGGTTACAGCACTTATACGTCAAATCCTTTTCATCCTCGCGCCACGGTTGTATCGGGAGTGCGGGCTGATGAGGCAGCTCAATTGATGAAAGATTTTTTTGCAAAACGCCGATGACCCAATTAAATACTTATACACAACGTGTTAATGCTATGATCGCGGCTATGAGCGACCGTGTGCTCGTACTCGATGGAGCTATGGGAACTATGATTCAGCAACGCGATCTGGTTGAATCCCATTTTCGCCCGTTGGGCCACAACCCCCGTGTCACGATGTTGGGGTGTAATGATGTATTGACGATTACGCGTCCCGATGTAATTTCCGATATACATCGGCAGTATGTCGATGCGGGAGCTGATATTATCGAAACCTGTACGTTTAATGCCAATGCGTTGTCACTCGAGGAATATGCATTGTCAAGTTGTGTGACTGAGATAAATCGGGCTGGAGCGCGCTTGGCGCGTGAGGTGGCCGATAATGCCGACCGTCTTGTATGGGTAGCCGGAAGTATCGGACCAACCGGAAAGTCGCTTACCATGGCTGTAAATCTTGGAGATGATATTACTTTCGATCAGATGGAACAGGCTTATTTTGATCAGGCAAAGGCTCTTATTGAAGGTGATGTTGATCTATTGTTGCTCGAAACAATCTTCGATACACTTAACGCTAAGGCGGCTATTCATGCCTGCCGTAGGGCTATGACCGCTACTGGGCGAATGCTGCCTTTGATCCTGTCGGTGACGTTGACCGAGACAGGCCGCACCTTGTCGGGTCAGTCGCTCGAAGCTTTTGTGACTTCGGTGGAACATGCCGAACCATTGGCTATTAGTCTGAACTGTGGCTTTGGGCCGGCATCTATGGAGCCGTTTGTGGAACAACTCCAGGATATTCCCTATGCTGTGGCTATGTATCCAAATGCCGGCCTTCCTAACAAGATGGGACAATATGATCAGGACCCGGAGACAATGGTAGCTGAAATTTTACCTTTGTTAAAGGCGGGTTGTCTTAATATTGTGGGCGGTTGTTGTGGCACCACGCCGGCCCATATCAAGGCTTTGGCCAATGCGGTGGCTGACTGTACACCTCGGTATATACCCGAACGGGTAGCTGTAACACGTCTGGCCGGATTGGAACGACTTACTGTCACACGTGAGTCTAATCTGGTTAATATCGGTGAACGTTGTAATGTAGCCGGGAGCCGAAAGTTCTTGAGGCTTATCAAGGAAGGTTCAATTCAGGAGGCTTTGGAAATAGCATCATCGCAGGTGGCAAATGGAGCCCAGGCTGTTGATGTGAACATGGACGACGGGATGCTTGATGCTGTGGAGTGTATGTCATCGTTTATGGCACGTTTGCAGGTAGAGCCCGATGTGGCACGGGTGCCTATGGTGATCGACTCGTCAAAGCCCGAGGTGATTATCGCAGGTTTGAAGCGTGTGCAGGGTAAACCTTTGGTCAATTCGATAAGTCTTAAAGAGGGTGAAGAGAAGTTTCTTGCTATGGCGCGTGCCATTCATGAACTTGGTGGTGCAATGGTGGTGATGGCTTTCGATGAGGATGGACAGGCCACTACGTTGGAACGACGTGTCGCCATATCGACCCGTGCTTATAGACTGTTGACTGAGAAGGCAGGGATCAATCCTTGTGATATCGTTTTTGATGCCAATATTCTCACGGTAGCAACAGGAATGCCTGAGCATGATTCCTATGCTTTGGATTTCATAAATGCTGTAAGACAAATAAAGGGAACATTACCCGGCGCGAAGACCTGTGGAGGTGTCAGTAATTTGTCGTTTGCTTTCCGTGGCAATAACTATCTCAGAGAGGCCATGCATGCAGTGTTTCTGTATCATGCAGTTTCGGCAGGCTTGGATATGGCTATTGTTAATGCAGCGGCTCTGATGCCGGTCGATGAAATTGAACCTGAACTTCGGGAAGCGATTGATGACTTGCTGTTCATGAGACGTGCCGATGCGATAGACCGGTTGACGGCATTGGCGTCATTGCTTAAGGAACATAAGGCCGAAGGTGTTGCTGATAAAGCTGATAATGAAACTCTTGACCCGGAGATGCGTCTCCAAAATTTGATTATCAAAGGTTCGACATTGCATCTCGAAGATGTACTCGAAGAGGTGTCTCGAAAATATAACCAGGTGTCGGAAATAATAGACGGTCCGTTAATGTCGGCTATGGATGCTGTTGGGCGTATGTTTGGCGATGGTCGTCTTTTCCTCCCCCAGGTAGTGAAAAGTGCCGGAGTGATGAAGGCGGCAGTGGCTATACTCGAGCCTCGTCTTGAACAGGAACGGGCAGAAAGCGCTCAAAATGGTTCGTCGCGTCACACGATGGTGCTTGCCACCGTAAAGGGTGATGTTCACGATATCGGTAAAAACATAGTGGCTGTAATAATGAAGTGTAATGGTTGGAATGTAGTGGATCTTGGTGTGATGGTTCCGGCCGATAAAATACTTGATGCTGTTGTTGAGCATAATGCCGATGCTGTGGGGCTGAGCGGGCTTATAACTCCGTCGCTTGACGAGATGTGTCGTGTGGCTCGACTTATGGAAGATCGAGGGATTGATATTCCGCTGTTCATCGGCGGAGCTACGACTTCGGCTCGTCACACGGCTGTCAAGATAGCTCCATGTCGACATGGTTTGACTGTTTATACGCGCGATGCCGCGCGGGTACCGGTTGTGGCTTCCCGGCTTGCATCCCCGTCAACATTTGAGGGTGAGGCTTCCGCGATAAGATTGGAACAAGAGCGTGAGCGAATGGATTCTGATAAGCCACATGGTAGCCTTCTCTCACTTGAGGAGGCACGTCGCTTGGCTCCTTCCGGGTTTGTTGGCTCTGATTTCAAATATCCGATGCCTGAGGAGGGACTCATAGAATATCAATTTTCTCCTGCTGAGTTGCGTGATCTGATCAACCCAAAGGCTTTGCTGTTTGCCTGGAAACTTGATCCTGCGTTACCGCAGGCTCCTGAAGCACGAAAGTTGCTCGAAGAAATGGACTGTCTCTTGGTTCGATTACAAAATGACGGTTACAGGGTTTTTGCCCGCGCTGTCACGGCAGTTGCAGCGGTTGATAAAGATCGCGATGTGTTGGCAGTTAGCGACTGCCGATTACCAATGCTTAGAACTCAGCAGCTTGACAAGTCGGGGCATTCAATTTCGGTTACTGATTTTGTTAATCCCGAGGGTATTGATAGATTGACGGCTTTTGTCGTTTCGGCTCCTGATATTTCAGCCGATTCAAGCGATGAGTTTGAACGACTGTTAGGCCAAAGTGTCTCACACCGTCTTGTCGAGGCAGCTACTGAGTTGCTTCACCGTGTGATGAGTGGTGGAGAACCTTCGGCCGATAAGCTTGGAATACGTCCTGCGGTGGGATATTCCATGTTGCCCGACCAAAGCCTCGTTTTCGAGTTGGATAAGATATTGAATTATGAAAGCTTAGGGGTGACAGTTACGGAACATGGCGCTCTGCATCCATCGGCTACTACTACTGGATTGATTATCTATAACCCGGCGGCAAGATATTTTGATGTAGGAGCTATAGATGAAGATCAGTTACGGTGCTATGCGGCCAACCGTGGTCTGGATTTAGATACGGCTAAGGTCTTCTTGGCCTCAGTGTTACGATAACCGGTGGCGTATCTGTCGATTTGTTACATCGCTCATACTGTTATGGCGTATCACCATTATGAATTGGAAGATGGCGACGACGACTATCGATGCTATTATCAATGCGGTCCAGAGTGCTTTCAGTGTTATCATAGTTGAGGAGTGAAAAGGTTGTTATTAATATTAAAACAAGTTAATATTTTGAAAGTTCATGGGTGCCGAAAATAAAGTTGATCATATTAAGACTATAGCTGTCGGTTTATTGGAATCGCGTTATGGCAGACGTGAGGCGACATGGATAGTACGTGCAGTTTTCGAAGATCTGATGGGGTGGTCCATGACCGATATTGTTACACGCGGTGATTACGAACTTAATCAGTATACTGCCGATAAGTTTCGGGATATGGTGGATCGTGTAGCTGCGGGAGAGCCTGTGCAGTATGTTACGGGGCATGCCCGATTTTATGGTATGACGTTCATCGTTAACCGTAAGGTGTTGATACCTCGCCCTGAAACGGCCGAGTTAGTTGATTTGATAGTCGCCCGTAATGCTGATAGGAGCGACTTGCATCTGCTCGATTGTGGCACGGGATCGGGTTGCATTGCTATTGCTCTTAGTCGCAACTTGCCGTTTTGCCATGTAGAGGCTATGGATATTGATTCTGAAGCTCTGGATGTAGCTCGCGCCAATGCCTTGAAAATGAGCTGTAAGATCAATTTCAAGCAAGCTGATATCATGAATTTGCCTGCGGCTGCTGTCGAGTCGCGATATGACATAATTGTCAGTAATCCACCATATATTGCCGATAGTGAACGTGGTGAGATGGAGAGTCATGTGGTTGATTACGAGCCTCATAAGGCTCTCTTTGTTCCCGACGATGACCCTGTGAAGTTCTATCGAGCTATAGCAGAGTATGCCTTCAAGGCACTTACCGGAGGCGGACAATTGTGGTTTGAGATTAATCCACTGTTTGTAAATGAAATGCAGACTACGCTCTCTTGCTTCGATAACGTGAACTTTGAAAAGGACAGCCAGGGTGCTGTCAGATTTGTTTCTGCCATAAAATCGTTGTGATGATAAGTCGTAGAGTTGTCAAGCCATCGGTTGCCTTGGTTAAGCTACAGGAATTGTGTGCCCGTAGCGAGCAGTGTAGTGATGAGATATTAACGAAACTTCGTGGTTGGTCGGTTCCGGAATCGGCAGCGTTGAAGATCTTGGCTTTGTTAAAGCGTGACCGATATGTCGATGATCGACGCTATGTTGAAGCTTTTGTCCGCGATAAGATTGTATTTAACCGCTGGGGGAGGGCAAAGATAAAGTTAGCTCTGATTAAAAAGCATATTACAGCCGATTTAATTGCCGATGGATTCGACACGATAGATCCTGAAGAGTATCAAGTTGCTCTTGATGAAGTATTACAGGCCAAGGCCCGCCGTATAGGCGAGATTAACAGCTATGAGTCGCGGGTGAAGCTTCTGAAACATGCTGCCTCCCGTGGGTTTGAGGTAGGGCTTGCGGGTGACCGAATTAAAAAGATGTTCCTTAAATGAAAATTTCGGCTTGGATACGTTCTGTTGTGTCGGTTGTATTCACCGATCGATGTGCCGTTTGTGGCCGCACCCTTATAGATGGCGAACAGTTGCTGTGTCTTCATTGTAATGTGGCTATGCCGCGCACGCGTTACCATTTATCTTCGTTCAATCATTTGCACGAACGCCTTGTGGGTAATGCCCGTGTTGAAAGGGCCGCAGCCTGGTTTTACTATAAACGGGAAAGTCCATATACTAATCTGATTTTGCAGGCCAAATATTTTGACCGGCCGGAAATAGCACATGAAGCCGCACTTATTTATGCGCGGGAGATTCTGTCCGATAAATTTTTTGACGGTATAGATATGTTGCTACCTATTCCAATGCACTCTTTTAAAGAGTTGAAACGTGGCTATAACCAGGCCGAAATGATTGCTCGGGGGGTATCGAAGGTTACTGGTATTCCTATCGGCGATAATATTGTTGCCAAGTCGGGGCATAAGACACAGACGCGTAGAGGGGCCTATGATAGATATGTCAATGTCGCTGATCTTTTTGATGTTGAGAATGCCAATGAACTTGCCGGTAAACACTTGCTCGTGATTGACGATGTGGTTACTACCGGTTCTACTCTGTTGTCGGCCTGTGAAGCACTTAGAAGATCGGTTCCTGATTCTGTTATCAGTGTGCTTGCGTTGGGTTCGGCTACCTTGGACTGACGTTAGCCGTTGGGAAGAATCGGTTGACTATGATGGCAAGTGCTCCATCACCGGTTACATTGCACGCTGTGCCGAAACTGTCCATTGCAATGTAAAGTGCTATCATCAGGGCATTATCGGCCTCGCTGAATCCGAGAATGGAACTCAGTAACCCTAAGGATGCCATGATTGCACCTCCGGGTACTCCGGGGGCTGCTATTATAGTTAACCCGAGCATTGCTACAAATCCGGCAAACTGTCCAAGACTGTAGTCCATGCCATGGGATATCATCAGAGCGAGTGCGCATGCAACAATCTTAAGTGTGCTGCCCGACATGTGTATGGTGGCGCATAGCGGAATTACAAATCCTGCAACATCATTATCTACTCCGTTTTGTATAGTCTGTTTCAGTGTTACAGGGATGGTTGCTGCCGATGACTGTGTGCCAAGTGCCGTGAAATAGGCCGGCATCATTCTCCATAGCAGTTTGAATGGGTTACGGCTGATAGGTTTTTGGGCAAACAGTGCCGCTATGCTAAACTGTATAACTAACAGCATTATGTGTAAAATAAATATTACTGCAATAATTTTAATAAAGGTATTCAGTATAGGTGCTACCTGTCCCTCTATAGTCATTGACTGGAATATACCGAAGATGTATAAAGGTAACAGCGGAATTATGACTCGGTTGATTACCAGCAAAATTATCTCACGAAAGTCGCCGAGCAGTGATTTTAACTGGGACTCATTGTTTTTTATTTGAGCGGCTCCTAACCCTACGACAAATGCTAATATCAGTGCGCTCATAACACTCATGAGCGGTGGCATTTCAATCGTAAAGTATGGATTTACAGAAGATGCATCGCTACTTTGTTGAATATAGCGGTCGGCATCTATAATATCAGGGAAGCACCATGAACAGGTAGCGTAGGTTCCTAACCCGGCACAGATGGTAGCTATGTAGGCCAAAGCTGCAGTCACTACAAGCATCTTACCGGCTCGTCGACCTATATCGGCTATTGCCGGGGCTACAAAACCCACTATTAATAATGGAATTATAAACCCTAAAAATTGACTGAAAATAGCATTGAATGTACCGAATATTCGGGCTGCCCATAGTGGGAAAATATGTCCGGTTCCTATACCTGCCGCAATCGCTATTATGATCAGTGGAAGTAATCCTATAGATGTTTTCTTGCCGATGTTGTTATTTTTGCTCATGATATTATTTATTTTTGCAAATATAACATTACTTTTGCGTCTATGGAAATATATTTTAGTAATGAGATAAAACAGGCGGCTCCTGGCTATCGCCTTATTAAAATCGAGGCCGATGTTGTTAATGCAGAAACTCAGGATGAACTCTGGAATGAGCTCGGGCAATTTGCCGATTCACTTAAGAGTTTGTTGGAGATTTCCGATATTAATAAGCGTCCCGGTATCGCGGCTACGCGAGCTGCATACAAGGCCTGTGGTAAGGATCCCAATCGCTACCGTCCGTCGACCGAGCAGTTGTGTCGACGCATTCTTAAAGATCTGAGTCTTTATCGGGTAAATGCTATTGTTGATGCCTTTAACTTGCTGTCACTTAAATCGGGTCACTCTATCGGTGCATTTGATCGGGATGCTATTCAGGGAAGTGAATTGACTCTGGGTATAGGTAGAGCCGGTGAACCATATGAAGGTATAGGTCGTGGCATGCTAAATATTGAGGGGATGCCGGTGTGGCGCGATTCAATCGGAGGTATTGGTACTCCTACCAGTGATAACGAACGCACCAAGGTGTCTATGGAAACTTGTCGACTACTGGTTACTATTAATATGTATGGCGAAGATATGCCTGTCGAAGATATAGAAGCCGAGGCAATCAGATTATTGGAGACTTATTGTGCTGCCGACAATATAAAAATTTCAGTCATTGGTCAATAGAAATGTCAGTATATGAGAACGCTTAAAATGTATCCTACCAGCATCAACATGCAATTTATTGACGTGCTGGTGCAAGCTTTGAAAAATGGAGCTGTTATAGTTATGCCTACCGATACACGTTATGCCTTTGCTTGCGATGCTTTGAACAATAGAGCTGTCGAGCGGGTGTGTCGGTTGAAGGATATAGATCCCAGAAAGCATCCGCTCTCAATTGTCTGCTCTGAACTCTCTCAGGCAAGTGAGTATGCCAGGATCGACAACCGGGCATTTGCTATAGTGAAAGGTACTTTGCCGGGTAAGTATACCTATATATTGCCGACAACTCCAGGCCTGCCAAAGGTTTTTAAGGGCCGGCGTGAGGTGGGGTTGCGAATACCCGATAATAGTATCGCTCGTGAATTGGCTCGTCAATTAGGTAACCCGTTGATGACTACTACTGTTGCTTGGAATGGTGCTGATGAGGAGGATACTTTGTTGCCTGAGTCGATAGCTCTGGCACTGGAGCATGATGTGGATTTTGTTATTGATGCCGGTGATTCAGATGGATCGCTAAGCGCTATTGTAGATCTTACCGATTCGGCTAATCCGGTAGTGATTCGCTAATAAAATCCTAAATCCTATAATATATTCATTTTAGTGTGTTAAAACCCGACATACTCATAGAGTATGAAGTCAAGATGACTCACACTCTAAGCCTAAAAAATTAATTGTAAGGCTTAAAAAAAATGCCATATAGAAGATTTTGAGAAGATTTTGGAACGTAAAAAGTGGAATTGTGCTTAAAATGTTTGGTTATGTTTCAAAAAATTCGTTACTTTGCAC
>CANOKG010000041.1 GCA_947566655.1 uncultured Muribaculaceae bacterium
CTTCATTTCGTCCTGCTACTGAGCGGTGTATCCAAGCTATGTCAATATCTACTAGGTATTTGCGAACAACGTAGGACAAGGTCCATAAGTAGGTTGATAATTACTCATAGTGAACGGACAGCCCACCGTAACAAACTCACCGATATTACCACCCTGATCGATCTTGACCAAAGTATTGCCATCATACAGCGACTGGTCACTCATCATCTCTTTGGTCGACAAAACCGGACCTACAGGCACCCCATACTTTGACAAAATCTCAGTAACCTCATATTTAGTCTTGTCGGCAGTCCATGCCGAGATACGGGCTATGATCTGATCTTTGTGACGATCTCGGGCGTCGGCAGTATTGAAGTCGGGATTTGTGAGCCAGTCCTCAAAGCCAAAGGCTTGACAAGCAAGTTCAAAGTCCTTCACACCACGCTGCAAAATAATGTACACATAGTTATTAGCGTCGATTTCCGAGTCAAGACCACCTGCAGGCTTGCATTTATAGGTCCAGCCCAAAACACCGCTACCCTCGGTATTACCCGAACGCGGTACACAATCTCCGAATTTTCCGTCAGGATACTGTGGGAACTGTGTCAAATAGCCAATACGATCCAATGTCAACTGATCACGAGTCTTGATACGGCACAGATTCAAGCAAGCATTGTGCATCGACTGGTAGACATAACAACCTTCTCCTGTTTTCTCACGCTGTACAAGAGCAGCCAGCAAACCGATCAAAAGGTGCATACCTGTGTTTGAATCACCCAAAGCTGCACCCGACTGTGTGGGAATATTATCATCGCCACTAAACCAACCGGTTGTTGAAGCGGCAGCAGCTGTTACTTGAGCAATAGGTTCATAGGCTTTCAAATCCTTGTACTTTGACGATACAGGGAACCCCTTGATGGTACCATAAATACACTTTGGATTAAGCTGATGTACTGCATCCCAACTAAAGCCGAGTTTATCCATAGCCCCGGGATGAAGATTCTCCACAAAAATATCACATTCTTTAATAAGCTTAGTCAAAATCTCCTTACCTTGTGGAGTCTTGGCGTCAAGTGCCAACGACTTTTTATCACTATTAAGTTGCAAGAAGTAGTAGCTTGGTTCATTGGGGTCAAACTGCAGTTCCTTACGGGTGGCATCACCTACTCCGGGACGTTC
The DNA here is from genome assembly GCA_947566655.1 of uncultured Muribaculaceae bacterium. Classification (GTDB taxonomy): domain Bacteria; phylum Bacteroidota; class Bacteroidia; order Bacteroidales; family Muribaculaceae; genus JAAVFS01. The sequence goes on from CANOKG010000041.1 coordinate 1,159, forward strand.
AATTTTTATTACCTCGGCGCCAAGCCAGGCAAGCATTTGTGTACACGAGGGGCCCGACTGGACCTCAGTAAAGTCAATTACTTTAATTCCTTGTAAAGGTGCGGTGTTCATAGTAATTATGTGTTTTAATATTTAAAATATTCATTAGATCACCCGGCTTCGTCTGAAGCCTTAATCTATATATACAAACAAAGCGCAATGCATAAAGTTGCATTGCGCTTTGAAATTCGTTTCTAATGCTCTTACAGGGTACTGCTTGAATCTGTCTCCGGAGCCTTATCGATAAGATCGAGAAACTGATCAAGCTTGGGAGTCACGATAATCTGGGTGCGACGGTTGAGCATGCGACCCTGGGCAGTGGTGTTTTCAGCTACAGGATTATACTCGCCACGACCGGCCGCCGACAGACGGGCCGGATTTACACCAAAGTCGTTTTGCAAAACTTGCACCACCGATGAAGCACGCAGTGCACTCAGGTCCCAGTTGTTACGAATATTGGTGCGCGAGATTGGAACATCGTCGGTATTACCCTCCACAAGAACATCATAGTCACCATAATCTTTGATAATTTTGGCGATCTTGCTTAGTGTTTCCATAGCGCGGGAGCTAACTTCATAGCTTCCACTGTTGAAAAGCATATTATCGGCCAATGAAATATAAACTACACCTTTAAGCACCTTGATATCAACATCCATCAACTCATCGCGGCTAAGCGAGCGGGTCAAATTATTGGTAAGTACCATATTAAGTGAGTCACTCTTCGATTTGGCATCTACAAGTTGCTTGATATACTTGTTTGACGCATTGATTTCGTCAACAAGCTTGGCTATGTTGACACTTCCTTGAGTGCTTTGCTTCAAACTCTGGTCGAGCGAACCCTTCAATGATGCATAATCATCACGAAGTTCCTGATAACGGTCGCGCTGATCAATCAACAAACGGTCAAGATTTTTCGTATTCGAGTTACACTCGGCGAGATCCATCTTCACGTCATTGTAGTCACGATTCAGAGCCTCATATTTTGCATTCAGTTCAGCATACTGCTTATTGCTGACACATGATGTCACCGACATCATAGCCACAATAGCGGCGGTCAAAATTAGTGATGTTCTCATCCTATCAGTTAAATTTAAAGTATTAATATAATATTATATACGTTTGACATTAATTTTTGTTTTTGGTTTAATATTTGTCAGCCACGACCATGAACCCAGCCTCGCCACAAGTGCCATAAAGCCGGCATCAGTGAGGCTCTCCCCGACCGGTAATGACGCCATGCCACCATCCCCAGACGAGGTATCGCGCTCCACCAGCGCCAACGCTGGCCAATGTAAATGCCCTGAGCCTGCAACACTCCGGGAGTCATAGGTTTGTGTCCGGTAGTCAACCCGCAGTGCGTAACAATCTCCACCGGAAAAAAACGTCCTTTATATCCGGCTTTAAGTGCGTCCATCAAGAACAACTCCTCTTCAGCCGCATGAAAGCGTGGAGCGCCAAGACCAAAATCAGGGTCAAATTCCAAACGGTTTTGACCGGTAACCACACGACGTCTCACGGCCATCTCAAACGATGTCACATAATAAAATCTAACCGGTCGTGACAAATCAAATTCCACATCAGGAAACCATTTGTTATCTTCTCCACCATGTTTGAACGTAGCGATATCAATTTCAAGATGCGAATCCATAGCATCCAAAACCGACCTGAGTCCATCGGCAGTATAGCGCAAATCATCATCAGCTATCAATAATATCGGGGCTACCGAAGCTGCAAAAGCCGCATTTCGATTATTACTCAATCCTACCGTAGATGTGGCTACAATCCTCAGATCATCACGATTGAGAGCCGCAGGAATGTCACTTGTGGCATCCTGCCATGACACCAAATAGCCTACACCCTCCACAACAGGCAAATCCATGGATGCAACGCGGGAAATGCCCTCAGTGCCGCGAGTCGATATGAGAACCTCCAGACGGTACTCTATGTCGGTTGTCGGTTTCATCGCGGCAAATTTACGCCAAATCTACGTCACTCCGAAATTTTTAGCAAAAGAAAACATGTCGATATTATAAAATTCGAGGTAAAAAGCTCTATTTCCTTGGCTGTATATTGAGACGATACTGAACCGTAAACATAAAATAACGCGGCAATGAATTGGTATAGCTGACAGTTCGGCCCGATGCAGTAACAGCATAATGCACATTCGACAATTTGTGCAACAGGTCGAAACCATCGGCCGCAAACACCCAGTGCCCACCCTTTGGAGTATAGGTGAGTCTCATATTCCAAACCTTATCGGTGGTATCAAGTTCCTTGACGCCATAGCCAACACGTTTATAGAAAAAGAAATCGGTACTGAGACCAATTCCGGCCGGTAACTTGAAATTGGCCGAAGCGCCATATTTATAATGTTGGGAGTTGATGGTTGCAAAATCGGCACGATCTGACGTAGTGTGTCGGTGAGAAGCAGTTCCCTGAGCCGAAATTGATTGTTGACCTATACGATAAGTAAAAATCAGGTCTTGACCAAGAGTTAGATTCTTAACCTCCGACTTCTGAGGTTCTTCCTGATCAACACCTATCATGTCGGCATTATTCATGTGAGCCACATCGGTGGCCGATGCTATTGAAAACTGGTTTTTGGAACCGAACTCATAGTTGAAAAAGTTTAGAGCCCGCAAGTTGAGATTTCCATCAACGTTGTAGGTGCGATTGCGACGCACACCTGTAGTTGTGTCATATACATAACCACGCACCAGCGCATTGTTTATTACTTCACACGACAGCGACAGAATGTTATTATAAGGCTTACGATAAGGAGTGAAAGCCCATTTCAACGTGTGGGTATGAGTTACGGCATTGTGCAAGTCGGGGTTACCAAGCGAGATGTTAAGCGGATCGGCATCATTGACCACATCAACCAGATGCATTAATTGCGGCGACTTGGTGGCTATTTCGAGCTGGTATTTTATTGACTGTGAATACATATCATCCATTCCCGAGACCTTGTCAAAGTCCAACGCCACAAGATGTGAATAACCGTAATGAGTGAAAAGAAAATCGGTTCGCTTCACGAGATATGATTTATTCTCGCGCCAATAGTCCAAATGACTGTGTTTCATCTCAAAACTTGGAAAAGCCATAAAGGAGAGTCGCGATTTTTTCAATGTCTTATACCACATAAATGTAGGCAATAACGTGTGAGAGTTAACATAAGTGGTCGATGTATAAGAATTGGACGGATCAAGCACATCGAAACAACCCGATGGTAACACTCCATAAATTCCCATGTCATCAAGACGATCGAGAGCAAACATATAGGAGTTGTCGACTATATGAGAGAATCTGAACCCATACTGCAACGATATTGACATGCCGTTGGCCAAAGTAAATCGATAAGCGACAGAGGGCGATATATTAAATTCATGATTTGGGGTATTATCGGTATATCGGCGTCTTGTTTCGGCCGGAACGGGATCCGAGCCAAAGTTGATATTGTAATCGTTCCAAATATGATTCTTGCGCGTGGTATAATCTATCCCCATGTTAAATGTCAGCCAATCGGCCGACGGCAGTTTGATCGCTATCGAAGGTACTATATAAAAATATCCTGTACTGTTAGAACCATCGCTCCGGGTAATCGAGCGATTAATCACCGACTCGAGAGCGCCCGGCAGCGGAGCTGAGTACAGAGTCTCGAGAGCTTTCTTTGAAAGGTCAGACATATCGGTATTGAACGCTGCCGATATCGAGCTGTTACTGTTATCGTTCTTACTATAATATCCTCGACCGTATAAAGTACCTCTTGTAGAGGCCGTGAACTTATAATAGACCGAATGATCGGCCGATACGAACAACGATTTATTATGAGCATCGCTGAATGAACGGTCAAACGTATTGCCTCCCGAAAAGAAATTAGTGCGCGATGTCGAAGTGCAGCTGTTAAAACTATTCGATCTAACTGTCGCTGACCCGGCAAGATCAAGTTTGTCATCAGTACTCTGATGGTTATACGACAAGCCTGCCGTTTTTACAGTTATCAACCCCGACGGCATCTTGTCGGGAGTCCAGCTATCAGTTTTTCCGGGATTACGGCTGTCGTTAAGATTGTTCACCGAACCGGTAATAGCCACCGAGGTTGTAGGTGAGAACCACGAAGTAAACAGTCTTCCGAGATAACGGTTCTTTGTGCCATAGCCTCCCTGAACATTCACTATCCAGCCATTACTGTACTCCTTTTTAAGTTTCACATCCATAGTAAGATGAGTGGGAGGATTAGGATCCTCCTTCCATTTCTCCTCTTTTGAATGCCCCTTGTACACCTCGATATTCTTCACCGTGTAAGCCCCTATATTTTCCAGCATTATTTGGTGATCGTCCTTGAACAGTTCCTTGCCGTTCAGTAAAAGCGATTCAACAAACTCACCATTAACTGTGATGCGTCCATTCTCATCAATCTTAGCACCGGGCAACTGAGAAATCAAAGCATCAAGCATCGATCCCTCGGCAAGTTGGAAAGCATCGGCATTGTAAACAACGGTGTCACCTTTGTTGTAGAATTTAATTTTCGAGGCCGTAACAGTGACTTCCTTAAGAGCAATTGCTTTATGCATAAAAAGTACAGGCATCTCACGATAGGTCTCTCGTTTTTTGAAAGGCTCAATATTCCACACCACTGTTTCTGTTTGATAACCGGGGGCACAAAGATCAAATGCAAGTATCGTATCATCGGGATTGAACGGAATACTTATTCGCGATTGCTCATAGTATACATTAGGATACTTGTGGGCCAACGTGTGTAGTGTATCGGCCACATTCCCTTCCTTGTCATAAATTAGAATATAAGCTTCGGGCAAATCACGTTTCCAAGTTGACTCTTTCACCTTAGTGATAAGATACTTTTTACTTTTTTCGACCGAAAAAGAGGGCAAAGCCACCAAGAAAGAGAACAGCAAGGCAAGTAACGTTTTCATGATATAATGTTTTATCAAAAATAAGCAACTAAATTTATACTCTATTCTGCAAAGCTACACAAATAAGTTTATAAAACATAAAATAAATCAAATAAAATTTTGGAATCCACAAAAAATTACAAAAATTACAAACCTATGATATTATTACATGATGAATTTTAGCGTAGAGAATCCTTTTCTTATCCTCGACAAATAGCAACCTATTGAAATAAAAATATTACTTTTGCAGAGTAATAGCAAAATCCTATAAACAGAATTTAATCTAAATATAAATTATGTCTACAGCTATACCTACCGCCGCGCCTAAAGGCACGCTACCTAAAGTGGAAGGGATGAGAGTGGCCATTGTCCAGGCCGAGTGGAATGAACATATAACCGGAGCTTTGACTCGTGGAGCTCTGGAATTATTCAAAGCCCAAGGATTTGACGATGGAGATGTTCAAGTATTCAAGGTTCCCGGAGCTGTCGAGCTCACATTCGGTGCCTCTCAGCTCATAGAATCATCGCTATTTGATGCCGTGATAGTGTTCGGATGTGTAATACGCGGTGGCACACCCCACTTTGACTACGTATGCCAAAGCGTAACCCAAGGTATCACATCACTTAATGCCGACTGTGACATACCGGTGATATTTGGTGTGTTGACAGTTGATACCGAGCAAGACGCCATTGACCGTGCCGGAGGCTGCTTAGGCAACAAAGGTACTGAAGCAGCCGAAGCCGCAATCAAAATGCACCACTTTGCCACTATAGTCAAGGACCTATAGATCTTGTCACAGGAACGTATATAATAAAACGACATCGGAGCGCCATGCCAAAAACGCTCCGATGTCGTTTTATTATCAACTCAACTGCAATTGCAGTTTCGGGGATCATTTAAAGCGATCGGCAAAGTCGTAGATATACTGGAAAATTTGGCAGTCAACCTCAGTCAACTCTTTACCTCGACGTGCCATGACACGACGTGCTATGTCGAAGAACTTAGTAAGCGACACATCGCTGAAACCCGACGCACCGCCCTCGCTGAACGACGCGACAAAATTGCGTGGGAAGCCCGACCCATGTATATTAACACCAACACCAACCACCGTCGCCGTATTAAACATCGTATTGATACCGGCTTTGGAATGATCGCCCATTATCAGGCCACAGAACTGAAGCCCTGTTTTCAAAAAACGATGGGCGGGATAATTCCACAGTTTGATCTCGGTATAGTCATTTTTTAGATTTGACGCCACACACCCGGCCCCAAGGTTGCACCACTCTCCTATCACGGCATTACCCAGGAACCCATCGTGGGCCTTGTTACTGTAACCTATCATTACAACATTGTTCAGCTCTCCACCAACTTTGCACCAAGGGCCTATGGTTGTCGCGCCATAAATCTTTGTACCCATATTTACAACCGCATGCTCACACACAGCAACAGGACCACGCAGACAACTGCCCTCCATTATCTCAGCCTCTTTACCTATATATATAGGACCGTGGGTAGTGTTCAGTATTGCACCTTCCACCCGCGCTCCCGGCTCCAGGAATACCAACGACGAGTCGCCAATAACAGTATTTGACCCCGACAAAGGCATCGAGGAACGACCGGCAGTAATAAGACGAAAATCTGACTCTATAGCTTCTCCATTAAGCTGGAACAGGTCATATAGATGTTCAAGTCGTTGTGGTTCAATATCAATGCCACGCTTCAGTGCATCAACATAGGTAGCTGTGGGTATTATGTCGGTCTCGATCGTATATTTGACCGACGATGAAGTGCGTGGGTACTTCGCGGCAAGGTAAGACTCGGTTTCCCACGAGTAATTTCCCGGGAGCAGTCGCTCCCACTTCTCGCGAAGAGTCAGAATACCCAGTCGAAGTTCGCTCAACGGGCGTGTGAAAGAGAGGGGTAAGAAATTGTCGCGTGCTTCCTGTTTATCGCGCAGTACAATATTGGGCAACGTCAAACTATCCATCATGATAAATAATTCGTGTGATATAATTAATTATGTCAACCACAAAATTACATATAATTTAGCTAAAGCAAAAAAAACGTAGCTTGTGCAAAATGATTGGTCAAAAGTTGCGCTTAACACATAAAAGTGTTACCTTTGCCTGCTGAAATAAGCCCGTTTCGCTTTTAACATCGAAATCAATCAACATTTACAATGGCAAATAATAAGAATAACGCCCCTGAAAATCAAAATGCTATCGACAACCTCGACGATAGCCTAAACGACATCACCGTCAAGGTTCAAAACAATCAGAAGCCACTGATTATAGGCTTGGTAGTTGTAATTGTAGCTATCGGTGCAATCTTCTTCTTCAAGAACCGTAGCGAAGCAAGCTCACAGAAGGCCGACACGGCCATAGGTTTGGCCGATACACAACTGTTTGCAGGCAACGATTCGCTCGCTCTTGAGCAGTACAAGCAGGCCGCTGAGCTTGGCCACGACGCAGGCAACCGCGCCAGCCTCAACGCCGCCATCATGCTATACGAGAAAAAAGACTATGAAGGTGCCATCAAGTACATCAGCAAATATTCACCCAAAGAAGCTCTCGTTGGAGCTGCGGCTCTATCGCTAAAAGGTGACTGCTATGTCAACACTGACAAGCTCGCCGATGCTGTAAAAGCCTACAAAGACGCCATCAAGCAGAGCGATAATAACCCCTACTACACTCCCTACTTCATGGCTAAGCTCGCTCGCGTTTACCGCGCTCAGCAAGACTACTCGGCCGAAGCCAAGACCTATGAAGAGATTCAGAACGAGTATCCCCAATACGCTGTATCAACAGGTATCAACATTGAGAAATATATGGAGCGTGCTCGCCTTGATGCAGCCAAATAAATTTAAGGCACACACCAATAAAAGAGCTTAATACACAAACTGCTATAGCACGGGTCTCCATCTTGGTGAGACCCGTGTTTTTTTATCTATCGAAAATATTCATTGAATTTCAATGGAAAACAACAATCAAGATAAAGACAAACGACTTAACGAGCTTGAAACAATGGGCATCGCCCGATTACTATGGCGATACAGTTTGCCCGCAGTGGTAGGAATGCTCGTAATGCAACTTTACAACTTTGTTGACCGGGCACTTATAGGACACTATGGTGGCATTGACGGTGAAGCAAGCCAAGAAGCTATAGCCGGACTCACCATTACTTTCCCTGTAATGAACATTACCACAGCTCTTGGCGTGCTGATTGGAGCCGGTGCTTCAGCCCGTATATCAATTTTACTTGGCAATGGCAACATACCGGGGGCACGTAAAATCTTAGGTAATTCACTTACATTGACTGCCATATTGGGACTAAGCTATCTCACGCTTTTTGCCTGGTTCATGGACGATATGTTAGTGCTTTTTGGCGCCACTGAGACCAACTTGCCCTATGCCAAAGAATTTATGTCATACATTCTTCCAGGGTTGTTCATGATGAACCTGACCTACTCATTCAATAACCTGATGAGAGCCACCGGATTCCCAATCAGAGCTATGGTAACCATGTTTATAGGAGCCGGCATAAACGTCATCCTGGTAACACTCTTCCTGGTAGTATTCAAGTTGGGAATCAAAGGTGCCGCTTTAGCGAGTGACTGCTCCATGGCCATCACTACCATTTTCGTCATGTCACACTTTTTTAAAAACTCAGGACCAATTGTGTGGACTCGTGGCACCTACCGTCTCGACCGCAAGTTAGTGTTAGGAATAATAGGTATTGGAGCTGCCCCATGTATAGTCAACGTAGCCGCTTGCCTTATAAATATTTTCATAAATTCAAATCTTAGGGAGTTTGGAGCTTCGAGCGATTTGGGATCAGACGGCGCATTAGCGGCCGCAGGTGTGTTTGTAACATATACCACAATGATAACCTGCATCATAATTGGTATATGCCAAGGTATGCAACCTATTGTTGGTTATAACTATGGTGCCGGAAAGTTTAACCGTCTACGAAGAACATATTGGCTCGCAGTCGCTGCCTCTACCGCTGTATGTATAATTGGATGGATAACCTCTTTTACTTGCCCTGAAGCAATTGCCTCTCTAATCATACCCGACGCCACTTTGGCCCATCACACCGGTAAAATACTTTCGGTCTCCATGTCAATGTTTTGGATGGTAGGCTTCCAGATTGTATCGACCAATTTCCTCCAGTCTATTGGACGAATATCATTCTCCATTGCATTGAGTTTAGCTCGACAAGTGGTATTCCTGCTACCTATAATGTACTTTCTGGTAAACAACTACCAACTTGATGGCTTATGGGCCTCATTCCCCTCAAGCGATATATGCGCCACTATTGTGACAGCATTGCTTATGATAATCGAATTTCGCTCTATCAAGAATCTTGAAAAAACACAGATGCTATGAACCCCGGGAACAAAATAGGAGATATCGAGATACATCGACCTGACCTCAGCACCGAGCTTAACCTGCAATATGCCGATGCGGGAATTAGAGCAGGGTTTCCATCGCCGGCCCAGGACTACATCAACGAGACTATCGACCTGAACAAAGACCTGATCAGACACCCGGCATCAACATTTTATGGCAGGGTTGTAGGTGATTCCATGATTGAAGAAGGCATCCAGGAGGGTGACATTCTTGTTATTGACAAATCGATAGAACCAGAAAACGATGATCTCGCCGTGTGCTGTCTCGACGGGGAATTTACTTTGAAACGCATTAGAATCACTAACGATAACCGCGTGTTTCTGATACCTTCTAACCGAAAGTATCGACCTATCGAGGTCACCCCCGACAATGAATTTATGGTGTGGGGTATCGTAATGTATACAATCAAAGCCAACAGGAGACGTCGCTGATCAAGTTATGTTCGGGCTTGTTGACTGCAACAATTTCTTCGTTTCATGTGAGAGGGTCTTCCGACCATCGCTCATAGGTAAACCCGTAATTGTACTAAGCAACAACGACGGGTGTGCAGTCGCGCTATCCAACGAAGCCAAAGCCTTAGGTTTCAAGCGCGGAGACCCGTATTTCAAAATCAAGGCCGAGGCCAATCGCTTTGGAGTGGTTGCATTCTCAGGCAACCATCGTTTATACAGCGACATGTCGGCTCGCGTCATGACCGTGCTACGTGAGGAAGCAATCGAAATCGAAGTCTATTCGGTCGATGAAGCCTTCCTGCACTTAGACCCTGCTATTGGTGACATGACGGCCTATGGACACCGATTAACCCGACGCGTGCGCCGTGACACAGGCATCCCCGTTTCACTCGGCATTGCCGACACCAAAACTTTAGCCAAAATAGGGTCCCATTTTGCAAAAAAATACCCGGGCTATAAGAACTCATGCCTTATAGACTCCGATGACAAGCGTCTTAAAGCACTAAATCTTACAGCAATAGGAGATGTATGGGGTATTGGGCGCAGAACCAAACGTCGCCTTATTGATCAAGGAATCGTCACAGCACTGCAGTTTGCCCAACTCGACCGACAAGATGTTTCAGAGCAATTCACAATCACCGGCGAACGCACATGGCGCGAACTTAACGGAGAACCATGTATTCCCGAAGAATGGTCGGACCCCGACAAACACACGATGACATCATCACGCTCTTTTGCCCACGACATATATGAAATCGAGGAACTGAAACAAGCTATGTGTACATTCGCCACTATCTTAGGACGTAAACTTCGTGAGCAAAACAGCTATGCGCTCGAAATATCTGCTTTTGTAGCAACAAACCGCTTCAACGATAGACAGCCTCAATACTTTAACACCACATCACTTTCTCTACCCGAGCCTGTTGCCGACACCCCTACTCTGGCCCATGCCGCTATCACAATGCTACACTCATTATGGCGAAACGGTTACGGAATCAAGAAAGCAGGAATAACCGTAACACGGCTCACCACAGCCGAAGGCCGACAACCAAGCCTGTTTGCCGACCTGAACGACTTAGCCAAGCGCGACCGCCTGATGGAAACTCTCGACAATATAAACTCATCACCCGAAAATCCCAACTGTATCAGACTTGCCGCCATGGGTAACGGACTTAATGACATCACGCGCCACGAACACGCATCACGACTGTACACCACACGCCTATCCGATATCATAACGATCAACTGCAAAAGAGGCTCTTAGAGCCTGTCTGGTTTTAACTCGTATTAAGATCGAGTGTCAATTTTATGTGAATTTTAAATTGTGAAGAAGGAACGTAGCGAGCTACGTGACTGATGAATAATCTAAAATTCGCCAAAATTGGCCTCGAGATTAATGCGAAACTAATACTTTAAAATCCTTCTTTCGATAATATAATCATTTTAGTGTATTAAAACCAGACAGGCTCTTAGAGTGTGTTCGAATTTGAACTGATTTAACTTGTAATTTCCAAAAACCGATTTGTTTCTGTAATTTTGTAGTCGATGACGCGCCAATCGTTTCATATTATCCTTGTTGCAGTATGTATCCTGTTATTGACAGGATGTAGCTCTACGCGTCATGTTCCTAAAGGACAATACCTACTCGACAAAACTTCCATCACAATTGAGAACGCCCCTGAAGTACAACCTCGCAGCCTGCAGAATTACCTCCGCCAAGTCCCAAACCACAAGATTTTAGGATTTGCCAAACTACAGCTCGGCGTTTACAATATGAGCGGAAAGGACTCCACCAAGTGGTACAACAAATGGGCTCGCCGACTCGGTGAAGCACCGGTAATCTACGATGACATGTTGACCAATCAATCGACCCGGCAACTGCGCCAGGCGATGGTAAACCGGGGCTACAGCAACGTAGCAGTTTGGGCCGATACAATATCAAACAAGGCTAAGCAAAAAATCGCTGTCAACTACCACGTAGTTCCCGGATCGCCCCAAATAATGCGCAATATCAAATACACCTTAAACGACTCGTCACTACAACAAATAATATTCAACGACTCATCATCAATCACATTGAAACAAGGAGGCTTGTTTGACCGCAACCAACTCGATGCCGAGCGAGCCCGAATAACTGCACTCCTTAGAAATAACGGATACTACACATTCACTCGCGAGAATATCTCATTCATAGCCGACACCTCGGCTACTTCTCGCGATGTCGATCTTGAACTTATACTCAATCGGCCATCTGATTCTCAGGATGAATCAGCCAATACGTTCAAAAGATATCTTATAAACCAAGTATTCATAAACACCGATGGAGACGCAACCACTACAACACAACTCGACACAATTTACTCTCGGGGATACCAGATTATTTATGGTCCCGACCGATATTTGAAACCCTCTATCTTAGAAGAAAAATGCTACATCAACAGTGGCGACTACTATTCGGCCCTGAACGTTGACCGCACATATGAAGCAATGTCACGCTTAGGTATAATCAAGTTCATCAACATTACATTTACCAATGCAGGAGAAGGTCCCGACGGGACGATGCTCCTAAACGCACATATATTACTGTCGAGGACCAAGACTCAGGGGGTCATTTTTGAAGTGGAAGGGACCAACTCTGAAGGCGATCTCGGCATAGGAGCAGCCGTAACCTACCAACACCGTAACCTCGCCAAACACTCAGAGATGCTTACCGTAAAAGTGCGTGGATCCTACGAAAGTCTCTCCGGGAACCTCGATGGACTCATCAACGACCGCTACACCGAGATCGGCGCCGAAGTAGGTATCACATTTCCTAAATTTCAGGCACCGATCTTGAAACGTAGATACCGCCAGCGCATCAAAGCCGCGACGGAGTTCGCTCTCACTTTCAATCATCAGGAACGTCCCGAATATACCCGCATAATCGCCGGAGCCGGCATGAAATACAAGTGGAATAACCGCGACAACACCCAACGCCGCACTCTTGACCTTATCGATGTAAACTTCGTATACCTGCCAAAGAGCACTATCGACTTCATCAACACAGTCGCACCTACCAACCCATTGCTACGATACAGCTACGAAGACCACTTTATAATGCGCCTCGGGTATACATTCTATAAAACTAACCGACCGCCATTGTTCAACACATCGGCACGCAACAAAATCACTCAACCCAACATATACACACTTCGACTGCAGAGCGAAATGGCCGGCAACCTCCTATACCTCCTCTCAACAGCAACTGACATGAAACGCCACAATGGGGCCTACAAAGTTTTTGGTATCCAGTATGCCCAATATCTGAAGGGTTCGGCTGCCTATACCTATAACCATTACTTCAATTACCGCAACAGCATATCACTTCATGCCGAGTGTGGAATAGCATTCCCCTATGGCAACTCTTCGATGGTTCCGTTTGAGAAACGTTTCTATGCAGGAGGAGCCAACAGCGTCAGAGGCTGGGGGGTAAGAACGCTTGGCCCGGGTCGATATGATTCACGCAATTCGGTTACCGACTTCATAAACCAATGTGGTGATATATCCCTATTTCTCAGTGCTGAATATCGTGCCCGACTATTTTGGGTACTCGAAGGAGCGCTATTCATTGATGCCGGCAACATCTGGACAATTCGCAACTACGAAACCCAACCCGGTGGACTCTTCCGCTTCAACAGTTTCTACAAAGAAATAGCCTTGGGATATGGAGCCGGCATTCGTCTCGACTTCACTTACTTTCTGCTTCGTCTTGACCTCGGCTTCAAAGCCCACAACCCGGCATCAAACCAAGAGCCATGGCCACTTGTTAATCCTAAGTGGGGACGTGACGCCACTTTTCACTTCTCGGTTGGATATCCATTTTAATAACCTTATAACAAATATATCATGAATAAAGTGTCAATTACGTTAGATATCGAAATATTCAAATATGACGAATTGTCTCCGTCAGAACAAGCCCTCGTAAAGTTAGCACGTGAAGCCACCTACCGTTCATATGCTCCTTACAGCAATTTCAAAGTAGGTGCAGCCATTTTACTTGACAACGGCCAGATCGTAGAAGGTGCCAATCAGGAGAATGTCGCTTATCCATCGGGCACCTGTGCCGAACGATCGGCCTGTTACTATGCTCACGCACGCTATCCCGAAGCAAAATTCCAAACAATCGCCATAGCAGCACGAGGTACTGATGACGATTTCACGTCCGACCCCACTGCCCCATGTGGTGCCTGCCGCCAGGCACTCCTTGAGTATGAACACCTCGCCG
>CANOKG010000042.1 GCA_947566655.1 uncultured Muribaculaceae bacterium
CTCAATGCCATCACTCGAAATTTTATTTACATAATATACTGCAGCCGAGTTGTTCCCCTCCGGGTTTACCTGTTCTTTCAATGACAGGCTATAACCGAAACTTGTAGCATAAATATCACCTTTTGCACCACGGCTGAGTCTACCAACATTAACAAATGTAAGAGCATCATCCTGATGAATAGCCTCTGACAACAGTGTAAGGTTACCATCTTTCAAGCTATACGAAGCCAAGCCTTCATCACTGCCTACCCACAACTCGTCGAGCCCTTTTAAAGAAGAAATTGACTTAGACTCAAAAATAGATCCTACTTTTTTGGTTTCAAGCGGGGTACCTGAAAGTGAATAAGTCGACACGGTAGCATCAGTAGCAATTATATACAGCTTGGTGTTACTATGACACATAACACTGCCATCCTGCAGTTTACAAAGATTGCGAATGTTGGTATCGGTAACGGGACTGGTTATATCGGTGGTAAGCCCCTGTACTGGAACCATATTTTTCACAATAAGCTCACTGTTATTCTTGCCTATAAAAACCATCTTGGAGCCTTCAAGTCGACAATAATCACTCGTTTCATAAGGATGCAGATAGAGAGTAAAGGCTTTTATCGACGTCAAGTTAGCATCTTTGTCGGCAATATTATGACTCTGGTCCCATTCCTGTACCCATATATTGTTCTCAACTATCTCTACATGCTTATAGTTAGAACCATAGTTACCGGCAGTTACAACCTCTTTTTTATCGACATTGAAAACTACAATACCAAAATTGGTTACAACATACATCTTATCTCCATCAAAGGCCACATCATTTATTACCGGTACTATATCGAGAGATGCATCAACAATATCGGGCATGTTGTAAACACGATCCTTATTGTCGATTAAATCAATATTACAACTTTTATATATTACAGCAAGTTGTTTCTTGCCGGCGTTGTAATAGATATTTGATATATTACTGTCGCTTAATCTGTTGCCCGATGTATAGCAGTAGCTTTCATCATTTTCTTTGTCATAGCAGTACAGTTGACCACAAGTTAGGTAAAACACCTTTTCGGGTGTGTCTACCACACGATCAATTGTAGAGAAAGAAGAAAATTGTTTCCAGCTACCAACTGCTATCTGTGCTTTTACTCCGGCAAAGCCTGTAAATAACAGCAGTAATGTAACTATGAATTTGTCTAAACTTTTAAAGCTCATTAATTATTGGTGTTCAAGAAGTGTTAAGAGTTGGCGGGTAGCACGCCCACGATGACTTATCAAATTTTTAGCATCGGTATCCATCTGAGCAAAAGTCAAACCATCGGCCTCATCGGGTAAGAACACAGGGTCATAGCCAAAGCCATTGCAACCTACAGGTTCAATACCTATAGATCCATTGACAATGCCATCTACCACCTGTCGACCATTGCGGTCGGTCAACAGTGTTATCACCGTGCGAAAGCGAGCCCTGCGGTTTACAACTCCTTCCATATTGATTAACAATAATTTCATGTTGGCCAGTGAATCGTGGCCGTCACCGGGTGCATAACGAGCAGATCTTACTCCCGGCTCACCGTTAAGAGCTTCCACTTCGAGTCCGGTATCATCGGCGATGCAATCATAGCCATACTTTTCCTTCACCCATAGAGCTTTCAACATAGAGTTCTCTTCGAGAGTAGATCCGGTCTCAGGTATATCATCGTGGCAGTTTATATCGGCCAGACTCAATACCTTCAACCTGTCACCCACAACGGCACGAAGTTCGCTGAGCTTGTGACTATTGTTTGTAGCAAATACTATTTCACGCTGGTTTGATGCCATATATTTATAACGTGACTCTTAACTTATTATTTTATCAACCAATCACGATGTTGACAATCTTGCCGGGCACTACAATCACCTTTTTTACTGTTTTACCATCGAGCCATTTTGCAGCACTTTCATGTTCCATAGCCATCTTTTCAACATCGGCAGCCGGCATATCGACAGGCACCTGTATATTGAAACGAGCCTTGCCATTGAAAGATACTGCCATTGTAACAGAATCTTCCTTAAGGTAATCCTCGTTAAATTGAGGCCACTTTGCATCACACACTGTAGTTGTGTTACCAAGCACGTGCCACAATTCTTCTGCAACATGTGGTGCAAACGGAGCAAGCACTACAACAAGATCGGCCAATACCGAGCGGTTGTGACACTTAAGTTGTGTAAGTTCATTCACACACACCATGAAGGCACTTATAGAGGTGTTGTAAGAGAAGTTTTCTATATCTCCGGTAACTTTCTTAATAAGCTTGTGAATGGTCTTAAGTTCTTCACGGCTTGGCTCTCCATCGGTTAACAACAGCTCATCACCTTTATAGAAAAGTCCCCAGAGTTTTTTTATAAAGCGGCTTACTCCATCGATACCGTTGGTATCCCATGGCTTGCTTTGTTCCACCGGGCCGAGGAACATTTCATAAAGACGCAGAGTGTCGGCTCCATAACGCTCAACTATATCGTCGGGGTTGACAACATTGAACATTGATTTTGACATTTTCTCAACAGCCCATCCACACACATACTTGCCATCCTCAAGAATAAACTCAGCGTTGGCATAATCAGGACGCCACTTCTTGAATGCCTCAACATCAAGTATATCGTTTGAAACGATATTTACATCAACATGTATAGGAGTCACATCATACTGATCTTTCAGTCCGAGTGATACAAAGGTATTGGTATCCTTTATACGATACACAAAGTTGCTGCGTCCCTGTATCATACCCTGATTGATAAGTTTTTTGAATGGTTCGGGCTCGCAAACCACTCCGAGATCGTAGAGGAATTTGTTCCAGAAACGGCTATAGATCAAGTGACCGGTAGCATGTTCAGTACCACCTACATATAAGTCGACACAACGCCAGTAGTTGTTGGCCTCAGTGCTTACCAAGGCATTGTTGTTGTGGGGATCCATGTAACGAAGGTAATAAGCGCTCGATCCTGCAAATCCCGGCATGGTGTTCAGCTCCAGTGGATAGCCACCATCGGCGGTAACCCAGTTTTTAGCTCTTCCCAATGGAGGCTCTCCACTCTCTGTGGGAAGATACTTGTCGACTTCGGGAAGTTGCAAAGGGAGTGCCGACTCATCGAGCATACAAGGTACTCCATCCTTATAATATACAGGGAACGGTTCTCCCCAGTAGCGTTGACGGCTGAAGATGGCATCGCGAAGGCGATAATTGGTCTTTACTCTACCAATGCCTTTCTCTTCTATATATTTCTTTGTAGCGGCAATGGCATCTTTTACCTCCATACCGTTTAGATTCAAATCATCACTGCAGGAGTTGATCATCTTACCTTCTTTGGCATCGAAACTCTCCTCGCTTACATCGGCACCTTCTATAAGAGGTATAATAGGTAAATCAAAGTGACGGGCAAAAGCATAGTCGCGTGAATCGTGGGCAGGAACAGCCATGATAGCTCCCGTACCATAGCCGGCAAGCACATAGTCGCTTACCCATACCGGAATTTTTTTACCCGTCAAAGGATTGATGGCATAAGCTCCGGTAAACACACCCGTCACTTTTTTGTCAATCATTCTCTCGCGCTCTGTCTTATGCTTTATCGACTCTATATATTCATCTACAGCCGGGCGTTGATCATCGGTAACTATCATTTCAACATATTTGCTCTCGGGTGCCATTACCATAAATGTCACACCAAAGACAGTGTCGGCACGAGTAGTGAATATATCAAGTACTATATCACTATCGGCAATAGGGAATTTCATCTCGGCTCCCTGTGAACGTCCTATCCAGTTGCGCTGTGTCTCTTTTATGGAATCACTCCAGCTTAAAGTTTCAAGATCATCGAGCAAACGGCCGGCATAGGCACTTACACGAAGACACCACTGATACATGAGCTTCTGCTCTACAGGATATCCACCACGAATGGATACACCCTCGCTAACCTCATCGTTGGCCAGCACAGTGCCAAGTTTAGGACACCAGTTTACCATAGTGTTACCCAGATAAGCTATGCGATAGTTCATCAACATATCGCTCTTCTGCTTTTCGTCCATCGAATTCCACTCGGCGGCAGTAAATGATATATTCTTGGATGTGTGGGCATTCACACCTTCAGTACCCGACTGTTCAAAATGTTTGATAAGATCAGCTACGGGCATTGCCTTACCCACCTTGGTATCGTAGTAGCTGTTGAACATATTGATAAACGCCCATTGTGTCCACTTATAATATGAGGGATCACACGTGCGTATCTCGCGGTCCCAATCAAAACTGAAACCTATCTTCTCCAATTGCTCACGGTAACGGGCAATATTGGCATTGGTGGTTACCTCGGGATGTTGACCTGTTTGTATAGCATACTGCTCGGCAGGCAATCCATAGGCATCATACCCCATGGGATGAAGAACATTGAAGCCTTGCAGACGCTTGAAACGCGTGTATATATCAGATGCTATATAACCTAAAGGATGACCTACATGAAGTCCGGCTCCCGATGGATAAGGGAACATGTCGAGTACATAGTACTTGGGACGGTCCTTTATTATATCGGTTTTATAAACTTTATTATCTTTCCAGTATTGTTGCCAACGGGCCTCTATGTCGTGATGATTGTATTCCATCTTTATAATTAAGAATTAAAATTAAGAATTAAAAATTAGTAGCTCGGCTGTTTATAGTTAATAATTAAGTTATATACCTTTGGCAGCTTCGCTTGCTAATATTGAACTGATTTGTTTGGCTATTAAGCATTAGAATTTAAACGAAAGCATTCTCTCGATAGGACGCCGTGCTTTTTCGGCCAATTGGGCATCTACCTCTACCGTGGGCTGCTCGTTAAGAAGGCAATCGCGCAGTTTCTCCAAGGTATTGAGTTTCATAAAACTGCAGTCGTTACATCCACATGTTGAATCGTTGGGAGGAAGAGGAATGAACAGTTTGTCGGGACACATGCGCTGCATCTCGTGAAGAATACCGCTCTCAGTAGCTACTATAAATTCTTTACAGTCACTGTTTACAGCGTGATTGAGCAGAGCTTGTGTAGAACCAACCACATCAGCTAAAATAACCAATGCTTTCTTACACTCAGGGTGGGCAAGCACCTGAGCTTGTGGATGGCTCTTCTTCAATTCAACGAGTTTCTCTACCGAGAACTGCTCGTGAACATGGCAAGCTCCGTTCCAAATTTTCATACTCCTTCCTGTCACACTGTTTATATAAGCACCAAGATTGCGGTCAGGACCAAATATCAACTTGGCATCTTTAGGATAAGAATCTACTATTTGAAGAGCATTGGAAGAGGTTACCACAACATCGGTAAGAGCTTTCACAGCCGCTGAAGTGTTTACATAGCTTATCACCTCATAACCGGGATTAGCTTTGATAAACTCTTCAAATTGATCGGCCTGACAAGAATCGGCAAGGGAACAACCTGCAGCAGTGTCGGGAATCAACACTTTCTTATCGGGGCAGAGGATCTTCACAGTTTCACCCATGAAGTGCACCCCACACATCACTATAACGGGAGCTGACAAAGTGGCAGCGATGCGAGCCAATGCCAACGAGTCACCAATATGGTCGGCCAGCTCCTGAATCTCCCCCCTTGTGTAGTAGTGGGCCAGAATCACCGCCCCCTTTTCTTTTTTCAGACGTTTTATCTCCTCTTTCAACATTTCCTGAGAAGAGATCTCTTTATCAACATCCATTATTTATATATTAAATTTTTAAGTTTTTAAAATTCTAATTTTAATAGTAATAATAAGGGGTGTTAATTGCCATGATAACTTTTTTTCCTTTTATTTGCTTTTTAAGTTATCTTCATTCATTATAGGATAAGTTACATGTTATTAACATAACTATATCCTAAGTATTAAAGATTTAGCCTTGTTATTAACACCATGTTTATAACGTGCAAAGTTAATAACTTTATTCCATATTTCCCCTTTATAACTCAATAAATTAGTGTTGAAAACCATGATAAATCTACTTAATTGTTTATTTGGATATAATATCAAGTGGTAAGCTTATTCTTTTAGTTCACAATTCCTAATAAATTGTTTAGAAACTTCTTTAAACCTTTTCTACACTTTTCTACACCTTATCAACACCCAAATATGAAGTATAAATAGCATCTATGAGTATGTCTATTCCTATATACATTACTTTTTTGTCATTGAAGAGTACTCACATGTATATAAGAATTTAATAACTTTACACTACTAAAATCGCAATAGACTTTACCAAACTTAATACGAGTTAAAAGTAAACATACTCTAAAGCGAGGTATTGGAATAAAATAATAATAACCCAATCATAAATCATGAAGAATCTGAAAAATTTATTACTGTTAGCCGCAACATCGGCCGTCGTTATGACATCCTGCGGTTCCAAGCCATCGGAAAAAAGTTTGACCGACTATGTCAATCCTCTTCTTGGTACCACCACCCTCTGGGAAACGGAAGATCTTGGTTACGAACGTCATCGTCCTACCCGCACGTGGGGTGCCGAGGTATTTCCCGGTGCAGCGCTCCCTAACGCTATGGTGCAGTTGACTCCGGTTACCATGTGGCGTGCCGGTGGTGGTTATCAATATGAGGATACCACCATACTCGGGTTTGCCCACACAGCTATGGGACACTGGAATCTGATAGACCTGCCTATGATTCCTATCACGGGTAAAGTGAATGCCGATAACTATGCATCACACTACTCCCATGAGAATGAGTCGGCTCATCCAGGCTACTATCAGGTCTATCTTGACCGCTACGGGGTAAATGCTGAGCTCACCAGTACACTTCACGCCGGTTATCATAAATATACTTTTAAAGAAAATGATCCAAAACGACTGCTGGTCAATGTAGCTCACAATCAGAACAATGTGCGACACTGGAAAATGGATCAAGTGGGTGACAACGCTTTTGCAGGTCGACAGAACGGATTGTACTATTATGCCGTGACCAATCTGCCTATCGATTCCATTCAGATTTTAAAAAGTTTTGCTGAGCATGGGGTTCCTGTGGCAATTGTAGATTTCAAGGATAATAAGGGTAAAGAGCCGTTGGAGGTCAAAGTAGGCATATCTTACGTAAGTATTGATAATGCCAAGCTTAACCTTGAGACAGAAATGCTTGCCAAGAATTTTGAACAGGTGCGCCAGGAGGCCGATGACACATGGTTGGCTCTACTTTCAAAAATTCAGGTAACAGGCTCTACCGATAGTGAGCGTAACCTTTTTTATTCAACTTTGTATCGTGCCTTGCTACAGCCACGTCTTGAGAGCGATGTCAATGGACAATATCGCGACAATCGTGGAGAAGTAGTTACTGATGCAGACTTCCGTTACTATTCTAATCCTGCGTTCTGGGATGTGGCCCGCGCTCAGTTGCCACTTCTCGCTATGTTACAGCCTGATGTTGCGGCTGACGTGCTGAAGTCGACCATCGACCGTGGAGAGAAAGGCAATGGATTTATTCCATCCTATTTCCATGGTGACTTCGCACCGACATTTGTTATAGGTGCATATAAACGCGGTGTCACTGATTTTGATCTTCAGCGTGCTTATAATCTCGCTCTTAAGAGTGCTACTGAGGCCGGCCACGGTGGACGTGCCTACATGGACGAGTATATAGAGAAGGGTTATATTTCGGACGTGAACAAGCCCGACTGTCCATTTTGGGAAGAGCACCGTGGAGGAGTTACAAAAACTCTGGAATTTGCCTATGCCGACTATGCAGTAGCACAGATTGCCAAAGAGTTGGGAGATACGGTCAACTACAAGCAGCTTATGGAACACTCTAAGAACTACAAAAATCTCTTCAATCCCGATAACGGATTCTTCCAGGGCCGTATAGAAGATGGAAGTTGGCTCACTCCTTACGATCCTGACATGGGCTACTTTCAGCATCAATACCGTGAGGCTAACGGTTGGAATTCTCTTTTCTTTGCGCCCCACGACATTCAGGGAGTCATTGACCTCTATCCCTCGGCCGAGGTTATAGAAGCTAAACTTGACACTCTCTTCACTCGTCCTTACAACGGTTATGAGATATGCAATATGACCGGCTTCATAGGTAATTATTGCCACGGCAATCAGCCCGGACACAATATTCCCTATACCTATTATTTCGTAGGTAAACAGGAAAAGGCTCAGGCTGTGCTCGATAGCATCATGGGTCACTACTATACTATGGGTAAGGAGAAATTGGCTTATGCCGGTATGGACGATGCAGGTGGTTTGTCGGCCTGGTATGTGCTTAACGCTTTGGGAATATACACCTACTCGCCTGCCGATGCAGAGTATATAGTTAGTGTACCACTGTTTGACAAGGCCACAGTCGAGTTGGGCAACGGATCCAAGTTTACAATAGAGAAAAAAGGAGATGGTAAGAAAATTTCAAAAATCACCATCGGTGATGACACTCTTGAAGGCTGGTTTGTAAGCCACGACCGTCTGGCCAATGGTGAAACCCTCACTATCTATACAGAATAACAGGTTATCTATTTTTTGCAATGGGAGGCGCGCTTTCGGGTGTGCCTCCCGTTTGGTATTTAAGAACCTATCTGGTTTAAACACACAGAAAATAGTTGTATTTAATGAAAGAGTGATTATTTGAATATGTTTAGTATTAATATTGACTAATAAAAAACTCCCGGCCTGTTGTAAGGTTGGGAGTTTAAAGAAAGTAGCCCATAGGAGAATCGAACTCCTCTTTCAAGAATGAAAATCTTGCGTCCTAGCCGATAGACGAATGGGCCATCAAAATTATAACACAATCTTTAGTTAAAGAACTATCGACTGGTGTTATTGTGAGATATACCTATTAAGCAGCGAGCTTGTTGATGTGCTTAGCGAGCTTGCTCTTAAGGTTAGAAGCTTTGTTCTTTGAAATGGTCTTCTTTGAAGCGAGTTTGTCGAGCATAGCTGATACCTTTACTAAGGCTGCTTCTGCCTCGGCCTTGTTGGTCATGCGACGAAGACGACGCACTGCTGTACGGGCACTCTTCTCGTAATAACGGTTGCGGAGACGACGTGCCTCGGTTTGGCGAATTCTCTTAATTGATGATTTATGGTTTGCCATTACTAAATTAATAAAAAGCTAAGTTTGTTCTTTTTGTTTATTTGTAGCCCATAGGAGAATCGAACTCCTCTTTCAAGAATGAAAATCTTGCGTCCTAGCCGATAGACGAATGGGCCCTACCTTTAGTGCTCCAAGAGCTGAAACGCCCCTAAAAGCGACTGCAAATATAGAGACTTTTTTTCATTCCCACAAATTTTTAGAAAAAAAGTATCTCTAAAATGCAAAAAAACAGCTCTATACCAATAATTATTGATCGTAAAACTATTTTTAGGCAAGCTTTTTACATAGGTAATGGTATTTATGAAGATAATAATTATAATTTCGCTGTATTACAAACTTATTACAATGTTTGATTGTTCTAATTATAGAAATGAGGATATTGACCTATGGTTACCGAGTGGCGGGATTGAAATCCCTACCTCAATATAGTTAACGACAAGTGTTGGAAGCGACACTTGCCACCCGGTGAAGATTGATATTGTCATGCTATGAAAAACACACTTTGCTCCGTCATGCTATGAAAAACACACCTTTTGGGGCATTCAAAGGGCGATTTTCAATCCAACATTATTATTAATGTGATTGGAAGTCGCCCTTTGGAATATTCAATTAACACTTTTTATTACACTTTTTTAAAAGTGCTCCAATTACTACTTGTAAATTTGTGGTTAAACTCGGTTCTTAAGTAAATAGAACCTGTTTAATATGTTTATGGACAATATTTTTGATTACGAAGCTATTGAAATATATCTCGGTGATTATCTAAGGCGTGCCGATAACCTCGATATTCATGCCGACCATTTCTTCCCTGTAAGTCTGCTCGACAAGCTGTTTCATTACAGCGAAGAGGTTAACGGTACTGAGAGCGATGGAATAAGACGGGTTCACCGCAATTTCCACGGTCACGATTTTGACCGATGGATAGATAATATAGTGGCGCGCACGCGTTTGCAATTAATGGATGAAGATAATAATCGAGATGAGGTACAACTGCTTGATATAGATGCATTCTCTATAACTCCCGACTGCTATGTATCGGTGACGATGCCCGATGAGACTGTTTATACACTCTTAGGTCCCGATGGATATCAACTGAAAGCATCATCGCTTGGTGATCTTGCTCTTCGTCTCGATCTAAGCGCTATGTTCAACCGTCCTCCGGTCGATGATGATGCAGAGCCTTATCTTGGTTTTGGTACATTGGCTCACATTGTGCGTGTGGTGTGCGATAAAAGCAATATTGACCCTGTAAAGGCCAAAGGGCACGAATTGAGCTTAAAGATATTTGAACATTTTAAAAACGAAATGCTTCCGTTGATACCATCGCTTTGGAACGATATGGAGCATATAATGAATTATGCCGAGCCTCTTATTATTAATAAACCGATAAAATAGGGCTTTAAACCACCTTTTATACTATAATGAAAATAGATTTAAAACGCTTACTCAACAACCCACAAGTGTGGGGATCACTGCTTTCGATCGCTATAATGGCGGTAATTTCAATCGCTTTCTTTTACCCTGACTCGCTCGATGGTAACACTTTGCAGCAACATGATGTGCAGCAGGGAATAGCCAATGGTGAGGAGGCGCGAGCTTTCAATGAGGCAACCGGTGAGACTACCCGTTGGACCAACTCTCTGTTTGGCGGAATGCCAACGTTCCAGATTTCACCTTCTTATCCGAGCAATTCATTGTTTGAGTGGATAGGCAAGGTGTACTCGCTTTGGTTGCCATCCACCTCGGGCCTGTTGATGATGATGATGATGGGGATGTACTGGTTGCTCATAGCCCTGAGACAGCGGTGGTATTATGCGCTCATAGGTGCGGTGGCATGGGGCTTCTCGAGCTATTTCATTATTATAATAGGAGCCGGACACATTTGGAAATTCATAACTCTTACCTATGTACCGCCAACGATTGCAGGTATTATACTTGCCTATCGTCGCCGGTTCCTTGCCGGAGGTGTAATAACGGCCATTGCCATGATGATGCAGATTGCCGCCAATCATATCCAGATGACTTATTATTTTGGCTTCATGATACTGTTCCTGGCCATCGCCTACTTTGTTAACGCATGGCGTTGTAAGGAGTTGAAAGTTTGGTGCAAAGGTACGGTAACATTGATTGTGGCAGCTATATTAGCGGTTGCAGCCAATGCGCCTTCGCTCTACAATACTTACAAATATACAGCCGAGACCATTCGTGGCGGTCACTCTGAGCTTACTGTTCAGGGCAGGCAGGCCGATGCCACAGCAGGTGGTCTTGACCGCGACTATATCACGCAGTACAGCTATGGCCGCAGCGAGACTTTCTCACTGTTGATTCCTAATGTAAAAGGAGGAGCGAGCGCCAAACCGGTAGGAGGCCGAATGGAGATGATGGGACTAAGTGATATCGACGGGGCTTCAGAGGCTATCTCGGGTAGCGGTCTCGAGCCTTACGAGCAACAATATATCCAGCAGTTTGTAAGCCAGTATTTCGGTGAACCGGAGGGCACAAACGGTCCTGTGTATGTTGGAGCTATAATTTGCGCATTGTTCATTCTGGGACTTTTTGTGGTGAAGGGTCCGTTGAAGTGGGCTCTCCTTGCTGCGACATTGTTGTCGATAGCGTTGGCATGGGGACGAAATTTCATGTCGCTTACCGATTTATTCATAGACATAGTGCCGCTTTACAATAAGTTCCGCACCCCCGAGTCAATACTCGTTGTAGCTCAGCTTGCAATGCCTCTGCTCGGTATTATCGCTTTGCAAAAGGTTCTTACCGCTCCGGCTTCTGATCGACAGAGCTATCAGAAAGCTACTGTCTATTCATTTGGAGCTGTGGCTGTTATATGTATTGTGGGATGGCTGTTTCCAGGGGTATTCGGCAGTGGTGTGAGTGACGGTGACCGACAAATGGCGGTAATGATAGGTGAGAGTCTTCAGCAGCAAGGCTACGGTGCCGATGTTGTAAGTGCCTATTCTATTGCAAACCCACGCATTGCCGAGGTTGTCACTCAGCTACGTTACTCGATGGTAAGTGCCGATGCAGGACGTAGTATGCTGTTTATTCTGCTTGCCGGAGGCGCAATATTGATGGGTGTGACGACCCGTCGGGAGCAGCTGGCAGCAGCTGCAGTTGGCATTTTGGTGCTTATTGACCTCTATAGTGTTGATAAGCGCTACGTAAGTCACGACAGCTTTATCGCACCGGCACCGGCAACTGCACTCATCTCGATGTCGCAGGCCGACCGTGTGATTCTCGAAGATCACGACTACTACCGTGTCATGCCCATGGGAGCATTGTTCCAGTCGGCCGAACCAAGCTATTATCATAAGTCGCTCGGAGGTTACCATGCGGCCAAGCTGACACGTTATCAGGATATGATAGAGCGTCATTTGTTGCCGGCTGCATCGGGGCACCTCAACGAGACCAATCTCAACATTATAAGTATGTTGAACGGCAAGTATATCATAGATCAACAAGGAAGGGTAGTTCCCAATACCGCTGCTTTGGGCAATGCATGGTTGGTTGACACATTGATAATTGTAGACAACGCCAATGAAGAGATGGCGGCACTTGATAATTTGAATCCGGCTACCGAGGCGGTAACCGACCGAAGCTTTGCCGATATACTCGGAGCTCCAAATCAGCCTGCGATCGCTCCCGGTGATACCATCCAACTTATTGACTATGCTCCTAACGAGCTTACCTATAAGTTCAACACTGCCAAGGGTGCACTCGCTGTTTTCTCTGAGGTTTACTTCCCCTGGGGATGGAGCGCTACTCTTGAGACGGGTGAGACACTGCCTATAGGTCGTGTTAATTATCTGCTCCGTGCCATAAAACTCCCTGAGGGAAGCCACACGTTGACAATGACCTTTGATCCCAAATCGTTACATGTAACCGGCACTATAGCTATCATAGCTATACTGTTGATTTACCTATGGCTCGCATTTGCTATCTATGAGGCTGCCAAGAAAAATAAAACAGAGTAAAGCGTGGCTGAAAGCTCCTGCCCGTTGGCGCCACAGCAAGGGTTTTGGCATACACTCGCCCTTTGCCTATGATCTTATTGTCAATACTCTTCGTGAGCATAACTACCGGTACTATGCCTACAGCTATATCGACAATTCCTATCCGAGTCAGCGCAAGGTATTGAAACTGCTGTTGAGACTGATGTGCCGTCTTACACCTAAGTCGATAGCCTCGGTTGGAGAACTGTCGGCACCCGTAGCCCGGCTTGCACCTTATGCCAGCGGTGCTCAACCTGTTGACTTGCCCGAAAAGGCCGATATGCTGATTATAAGTTCTGGTGCAGCAGAGCCGTTGGAGTTGCTTGAAAAATCTGTTGCCGGGGTCTTGATGAATAATGGAACGGTGGTGGTTACCGATATCAAACAGTTTCCTACGCTACAATCTTTGATAAACAGGCTCTCTATGACTTTTTACAACCGCAGGCTGTTGATTGGCGTGGGGCGTCGCGATTTACCACGTCAACACTTTGATCTCTTTTTCTGAATGCGTCCTATATACGATATCAAGAAGCTTAAACAGGAATTTGCCGCTCATATAGTGCTTGAACGGGGTCTCAGCGACAATACCCGCGAGGCCTATCTTAACGATGTCGACAAGTTCCTGCAGTGGTTGCCCGGTACAGGACTTCTGCTCAGACAGGTAGAATTGCAAACGCTCACCGAGTTCATGGCCAGTCTCCATGATCTCGGTATTTCTCCACGTTCGCAGGCTCGCATAGTGTCAGGATTGCGCTCGTTTTTCAAGTTCATGAGAATGGAGGGATATATTGATGTTGATCCTTCCGAACTGCTTGAGACACCACTTATAGGTTTGCACCTGCCCGAAGTGCTCAGCGTCGAAGAGATCGATGCAATGATCGACTCGGTTGACCCTGATAGTGAAGAAGCTGTGAGAAATCGCACTATCATTGAAGTGCTATATGGTTGTGGTCTACGTGTCAGCGAGTTATGTGATCTTGAGATAGGGCGTCTGTTTCTCAGTGATGGTTATATTGTGGTGCGCGGAAAAGGTAATAAGGAGCGACTTGTTCCATTGGCCGAGACAACAGCATTGGCTATAGCATCTTACCTCGAGGTAAGAGAGACTATCATAGCCAAGCCGGGTGAGGAGCATATCCTTTTTGTAAGTGCACGCCGCGGTACACGACTGTGCCGCAGCATGGTATTTCGCATCGTAAGGCGGCTGGCCGAGGCTGCCGGTATCAATCGCACTATCTCACCTCACACCTTGCGCCATTCCTTTGCCACCCACCTGCTTGAAGGTGGGGCCAATCTCCGTGCCATACAACAAATGTTAGGTCACGAATCGATAGCTGCTACCGAGATCTATCTCCATATGGACCGCTCCCACCTGCGCCGGGAAATCATAGCCTACCATCCACGCAATATGGGAAAATTAAAAATTAAGAATTAAGAGCCTGTCTGGTTTTAACACACTAAAATGATTATATTATCGAATGAAGGATTT
>CANOKG010000043.1 GCA_947566655.1 uncultured Muribaculaceae bacterium
AGTGTGTTTGAATTTAACTCGTATTAAGATTGAGAGTCAATTTTGAGATATTTTTCTAACGTAAAGAGGGAGTGTAGCGAGCTACACGACCGATGCACGTTAGAAAAATAGCCGAAATTGGCCTCAAGATTAATGCGAAACATATTCATACAATTACTCATTCTTTAATATAACTATTTTTTGTATGTTAAATTCAAACACACTCTTAGGAATTGGCCTTTGGCCGCTTTGCTTTGCAAAGACTATAATTAACGAAAAAGAGGTTATCGACTCTTGGTTGATAACCTCTTTCTTTAATTGGTGGTTAAGTTATTCAATATTATCAATTGGAATAATTCTTAGCAGATTAATTCTTTGCAAAGCAAAGCGGCCAAAGGCCAACTCCTAATTCCTAACTCCTAATTCCTAATTCCTAATTGAAATACCTTCTTATTCCTCATCGAGCTGCAAGTCATCGATATCTCCATCAAGGTCAAGATCGTCAATATCGACGTTAAAGTCGTCGGTATCATCGCCGGTCTTCGACTCTGAATCGGTATCCTTCTTGGCTGCTTTCTTTTTTGCTCCGCCTTTGAACTCTGATGCAGTCATCGCTTCCAGAATTTTTTGTTCAAGCTCATCGGCCAAATCAGGATTGTCGTCAATAACGCGTTTTGCGGCATCGCGCCCCTGAGCTAATTTAGAGCCATCGTAGCTAAACCAAGAACCACTTTTCTTGATGATATCGTATTCCACACCCAAGTCGATGATTTCACTCGAGCGGGATATGCCTTCGCCAAACATTATATCAAATTCAGCGCGCTTGAATGGAGGAGCGACCTTGTTCTTCACAATCTTAACCTTGGCATGACGTCCATAAACATCCTCTCCTTCTTTCAATGTAGTGCTGGGACGAATCTCAACACGCACCGATGCATAGAACTTAAGCGCATTACCACCGGTCGTAGTTTCTGCGGGGCCAAACATCTGGCCAATATTGGCACGCAACTGGTTTATAAAGATACACGCAGTGTTGGTGCGCGCTATAGCTCCGGTCAATTTTCTCATAGCCTGCGACATCAAACGTGCCTGCAGTCCCATGTTACGATCGCCCATTCCACCTTCTATCTCACTCTTGGGGGTAAGCGCAGCAACCGAATCGACAACAATAATGTCGATAGCCGACGAGCGTATAAGCTGCTCGGTGATCTCAAGTGCCTGCTCGCCATTATCGGGCTGAGATATCAACAGATTTGCAACATCAACACCAAGTTTCTCAGCATAGAAACGGTCAAAAGCGTGCTCTGCATCGATAATAGCAGCTATGCCACCGGCTTTCTGGGCTTGAGCTATAGCATGGATAGCCAATGTCGTTTTACCCGACGATTCCGGGCCATAGATCTCGGTGATACGGCCACGGGGAAAACCACCCACACCAAGCGCATAGTTAAGACCTATCGAGCCCGAGGGGATAACCTCAACATGTTCTATCGCGTCATCGCCGAGTTTCATAATAGCACCGCGACCATAGTCCTTTTCAATTTTTCCGAGAGCTTGACTGAGAGCATTCAGTTTGCTTGCCTTGCTGTCAACTTCGGTTGCACCCTTCTTGGATGCGGCTTTCTTTGCTGTAGCCATAGTTTATATCTTGTTATAATTATTATACTGATTTGATTACGTTACAAAGGTAATAATTATAGTGTGCAAATTATATGCCCACAATAATAAAACTGAGTTAATACGGCCCGTCCACTGACTGTTTCAATACATTAACTTAAACGTAAAAGTAGAGAAAAAGGGTGACATCACCAACAAAATAACTCTAATATTTTGGAAAGAGCCTAAAAAACCATACCTTTGCAACGTAAAAGCAAACCGATCTATAGTTATTAAACTATCGATAAAACGCTTTTAGACAGTACCAACACGCGGTAGTAGCTCAGTTGGTAGAGCATCAGCTTCCCAAGCTGAGGGTCGCGGGTTCGAGCCCCGTTTACCGCTCAAACATACTCTGTATCAATCAGGAATTAGATCATCGGCCCGCGGGGCGTTTCGCATGGCGATAAATTTTGATCTACTTCCTCTTTTTTATTTATAACGTCACGGTTCAGTTTGGTCATTAGTCTTCAATTAGAAACTGATGTCTAATTAATACGGGTAAAATTCAACCATATTCTAAAAAAAAGAAAGAGGGATTATCACTAATTCCTCTTTCCAAAATCTAAAGTTTTTACTTTATTGATGTCTGAGAGAGGGATTATCACTAACTCCTCTCCCCAAAATTTTAATCATTAAATTTATTGTTAAACATCTTAGTTAAGTATAGTTGTCAAATTGTAGTTGGCAAATTCAAGGTCTTGAGCTGCACGAGCGGCAACACTCTTGTCAAGGCGAGCCGCCTGACGAAGATTGGTGTTAACCATGTTGTCATTGTTAGTGCGTGCACCAAGAACAGCCATCAAGTAGTAGGTGGTAGCATCGGGATTAGCAATTGCGCCAAGAGTTGACTTAGCACGGTTGTAATCCTTAGTAAGGATCTGGGCTACGGCAGCGTTATTGCTCTTAGTGTTACCAAAAGCCTTGACAGCCGATGCATTGTCACCGGTCAAAAGATAATAAGTTCCGAGAGCGTCACCGAGTTCCTCAACACCACCGGCCTGGCCAAGCTTCTGGTTAGCAGCACGGTAATCTTTATCAACCATAGCGATAACGCCAAGGTTCATCTGAGGTTCGGGAGCCTGGGGTGAAAGACGGGCAGCTTGCTCGAAGTTCTTTTTAGCTGCTTTCAGGTCACCGGCCTTGAACTGTGTAAGACCAAGATCGTTAAATGTGCGGTAGTCTTTGGGGTAAAGAGAAGCCGCAGTGTTGTAAATAGCCATCTTGCGGGCATTGTCATCGGTCAAAGTAGCGCAGTATAGGATCTCCTCGATCGAGAGGCTTGAAGGATCAGAAGCATAGGCTGCCTCAATTTCCTCATCGCTCTTACCGATCACATTTATCGAAGCTGTGATACGAGAGTAACGCAACTGGGGAAGGATAGTCTCAGCGAGCTGATCGAAGATAGAAGTGAGGTTACGGATCTCACGTTCGCGCTGTTCAGGATCCTTATACATTGAAAGAACACTCAGAATGAGATCCTTGTCCTGGATGTTGCTGGCGGCAACGAGTTTCTTAAAGCCTTCCCAGTCCTCAGCGGTAAAGTTGGCGGTAAGACGACCAAAATCGGTGATTTTATCCTTTTTGAGTTTCTTGTTCATATAAGTCTTGGTGTTGTCCTCACGGTGCTGAGCGAGTTTGGTGTTGAACTCGAGAGTACCATCGGGCGAAGCGTAAGACTCGATGTTGATCTCCTCAATCTCGCGACGGTCATCGGCATGAGCGGCAGCGAGTTCATTGTTAAGATCCTCCATTTGAGCGCTGGTCAATTGTCCGGGGCGAATGTTGGCCTGATTGATAAGGAAGAGGATGTCGGCAGCATACTTCTCGTTGATAATGCGCTGGAAAGCATCGGCACCGAGAGCGGGGTTAACGCCCTGTGCTGTTGCAAGAGCAGCTGTGGCCAAGACACCATCAGCAACCTTAACACGAGGAAGAACATACTGTTTAGAACCCTGGTTAACGGTGAAAGCGAGATAGAGCTCGCTCTTCATCATCTCCGGAATATAGTTGAACGAAACGGGAATAGTAGCTGTGCCACCTTTCTCGTAATTGATGACAGGAGCGTTTCCACGAACTTTCTCTCCCTGGAAAGTATAGGCTTGAGAAGCGGCTTCGCCACCGGCATATACCAAATAGGGAGTAACGGTTACTGTGGCGTTCTTTTTAAAGAATTTGGCAGGAACACGAGCAGTTACAGTTGCGGGAACCTTCTCACCTACAACCTCTAATGGGTTAGGATTTACAGTAAAGTTATCGGCAACAAACGGATTCATTTTCTTGCTACAGCCTGTAAGCATCAAAGCCGAAACGGCAGCTGTGACAAAGAGCGATTTTAAAGTCATGATTGTTTGTTATTATATGTGATGAGTAATGATTAATTCCTTAAGTTTGGTTTATTAGCGCAAAGTTAATCAAAGTTTTGAAAATCTCAATCTAATTATCGGTTATTATTTGCAAACCTACAACTTTTTAACAACAAAAATCAGAGGTTTGGGTCAAAACTATGTTTATAACCCAAACCTCTTATGCATTAATTACAGGACAA
Organism: uncultured Muribaculaceae bacterium; assembly: GCA_947566655.1. Classification (GTDB taxonomy): domain Bacteria; phylum Bacteroidota; class Bacteroidia; order Bacteroidales; family Muribaculaceae; genus JAAVFS01. The sequence continues at coordinate 4,184 of CANOKG010000043.1, forward strand.
TAATCTGTGTGAGACAGGCCCTAAACCCTATTTATGGTTATAATTGTAACTGTAACCATAGTGGTAGGCATGAGCTCCGCTTGTTGCCGAGCCATTGAGTATCACAGCCATGCGGGAGTATCTGTTTTCTTTATACATGCGCTCGATCTCAGGCAAGAATGCACGTTCCAAATTACCAACCCTGATAATATAAAGAGTCATATCGGTCAAACGTGTGATAACGCGGGCATCGGCAACAGCCTCGGTAGGCGGACAGTCAATGATGACAGCATCATAATGCTGACGTGCATAATCCAAGAGAGTTTCCAAGCGCTTGCCGCCAAGCAATTCGGCCGGATTGGGAGGAACAGCGCCTGCTGCCATAAAGTCAAGATTGTCAATTCCATCGATATTGTGAGCTATAGTAGCTTCAATATCGATCGAGCCCGACAGGTAGGCCGATACGCCCTGTCGCACGCGCTCGGCAAGCTGATGGGACAGAGAATGGCGACGAAGATCGAGATCTATCAACAACACCTTTTTATGTTTCAAAGCGAGCGATGCGGCAAGATTCATAGAAACGAAAGTCTTACCAGAACCCGGGATGGCCGATGTCACCATTATAACTTTAGACTGGATGTTCTCATCACGATTCATGAACTCAAGATTGGAACGAACAAGACGGAACGATTCATTGGTGGCATCACTCTTACCATGTCCTACTTTTATACCCTGCTCAACATCCTTTCTACGGCCAAACTTACTTTGCCGGCCTATATATGGAATCTCACCGATGAAAGGTATCGAAAGCACATCAAGATCCAGACGTGAGCGCACACGGTTGTTCATCATCTCCAAAAGGTAAATCACACCGGTAGGAATAATCAGTCCGAGAATAAACGATGCCATCATAATCACCATCTTACGCGGAGCTACCGGATGACGTGAACCGGTTGCATCCTGCAAAATGCGGGTGTTATAAGGAGCGAATGTTTGTCCAAGTTCATTTTCTTCACGCTTCTGCAGCAGATACAGATACAGAGCTTCTTTCACCTTTTGCTGACGTCCTACCGACAGCAGGTACTTTGCCTGTGTGGGATTAGCCGCTATACGTGCCGTAGCACTATCCTTGCTCTTTTGCAAGTTTTTGATCGAAGTATTTAATGCTACAATCTCATTATCAATCGAAGTCAAAATAGCTGCACGCATATCGGCCAACGAAACATCATACTGTTTAACACGCGGATGGTTGGGAGAGCTTGCCTCGAGATTGTTTCGCTCTATCATCATGCGGTTATATTCAGTAATCTGCGAATCGGTAGATGGAGTACCGGTACCTGAATTGGCAGGCATAAGCGACTTGACATGTGATGGATTTGAAAGATAGTCATGTACATAGCGGGCCATCGACAACTTGTTATTCAGGTCAAGCAGCTCGTTGCTGGTTTGGGTAGCCTGTTGCAGGTAAAGGCTTGAAGCCTCGTCGACATCGGGCAACAAATTCTGGGACTTAAACGATGAAATATCTGAATCAACATCGCTGAGTTCCGACTCAAGGCTTACGAGTCGCTGGTTAATGAACTGTGACGTAGCCCGGGCAATCTGATTTCGGTCATCCACCCAGCTATCATTATATACTTCGATAAGTTTATCGAGAATATCCTGTGCACGCTCGGGAGAAGCATCAATATAGCTGAGTCTTATTACAGTTGCTTTTTCATCGGCAAGAGAAGCCTGCACACCGGTCGACAAAGCCTCGACAACAGCTCGTGGAGCGCGGTAATTGACAAACATATCGATATCTTCAGGCTCACCTTCACGCTGGTATGTGGCATTTGGGCGCAACAAAATGCGACCAACCGGAGTATCTATAGTATCAATAGATACAGTATTGAAAGAAATTTGTTGATCGCTTTCAATCTCGCCGCCATCAAGGGTTGACAATACAAACTTTCTGAGTACACCGACAGTATCACCGGCTTCTACCTGAAGTCTGAACTCGCGACCACAATCATCGCCATCAATAAAATCAACAATAAACGGCAACGATTCACCGTAGAGAGGCACGCGTTTGAAGCGCGCCTTAGCCGAATAACTGACATTGAGATCCAGATCATCAACCACACGTTCAAACAGTCGTGGAGACTTGATAGCAACAAGTTCATTGAAAATATCGGCCGACGACGAGAACATTCCTAAGTCGGCAAAAGCATTTGCAAACTCATTATTCAATGAGCCACCATGCTTGTCGTCACGAATCTGAATCAAAGCCGAACGTTCATATGTAGCCGTAGTCTTCATTACATAGAATGCTCCTATCGACAAACACACGACTACCGATATTGCAAACCAATACCATTTATCTAGACACAGTTTAAAAAAATCGCGAAGGTTCACTACATTACCTTGTTCCTCTTCAAGTTGAGGCATCTCTTGTGTTATTGGAGTATCTTTCATTACTTCAAGAAAGTGATTGACCGTGAATTATTTGAAAATCAACACTGCAATTGATGTCAACAACGAGGCGATCGAAACCCAGAACGATGCCGACAGGATGTTGTTACCATTAACCGTAGCCGAACGCTTTTTCATATTGTTTGGCTCAACATATATATAATCGTTTTGACGAAGCACATAAACAGGACTGCTCTGAAGCTGATCTCCGTTGGTCAAGTCTACACGATAACTTGTTGTCTTACCATTCTCGGTTCTTACAACCATGACATTATCTCTGCGGCCCTGAATTGTCAAGTCACCTGCCATACCGAGAGCTTCGGGCAGCGTGGTTACATCACGAAGAAGTGCGTAGCGTCCCGGAGAGTTAACCTCACCTACGATGGTTACCCCTACATTGGCCCATTCCACTATAACAACCGGATCTTTCGCAATGTCCTTAGTTTCGAGTTGTTCAGTGATGTACGATGCAATTTGACCACGTGTCATACCCGAAACATAGAGCTTGCCTAAGAGCGGGAAATTAATACACCCCTCCGCATCAACAGTATAGAACGACATCGTTTGAGACTGCGACACTACGGTCATCGTTGAATTTTTATACTGCTCCTGACCAATACGGTGAGAGTAAGTAGGCAGGTTCAACGTTTCGCTCAACACAGGATTATCGGTATTGACAGCTATCGACAACTTATCATCGGGTTGAGCTTTAATACTATTCACATTAAGCATGGCATGCACCTCCCCGTCGTTCCAATCCTGCATATAAGCGATATCGCGTGGAGCGCGACAACCAACGAGAGTAATTGTGATGAATGAGATTAACGCTATCAGAGTCTTTTTCATTTCGACTTTATATCTTTTTGGTTTTATATATCAATTGTAAGTATAATACAAGACCGGGGAACACCCCAATCAATATTTACTCATAAAGTTTAACATCGGTTCCTAATTTTTGTTCACGACGATGTATCGCCTTAGTGAGAATCATCTGGCCTACGGTCCATACCAACAAATCAAGCAAGAGCAAGAACGTCACATTGATAAAGGCCGAAAGCATTACATTTACAGTTATGAACAGAGCTGAAACAATCAATATCACGATCATTGTGATGCGCTGAGGTACGCCAAGAGCCAAAATCTTGTGATGAATGTGACACTTGTCGGGCAGGAACGGATTACGGCGATTCATCAACCTGTGCAGATACACACGTACAACATCGAAGCATGGAACAATTAACGGGGAGAAGGCGGCCACAAGAGGATTTATCTTCAGGTCATCGATAGCCGAAGTCGACATCCCCGACATTTTCAAAGCCAGAACCGACAATACTACACCGACTGTCAGAGCACCGGTATCACCCATGAATATTTTCTTTCGCTTATTGGGATCACCAAACACGTTGTAATAAAAGAACTGAATCAATGCCCCTATAGTGGCGGCAGCCAACATTGATGACAAGACCTCGCGGCTGGAATAAAAAGCTATACCATAAAACAGCAATGCTATCGCACTCAAACCCGAAGCGAGTCCATCAATACCATCAATCAAGTTAATCGCATTGATCACAAATACTATTACCAGGACAGTCAGCAAAGCACCAACAATCGGGTTCAACTCGTTTATAAACAAAAAGCCATGCAGATTGTCAAGCACGAAACCCGACGACACGAGGAAAACTGCCGCTATAATCTGAACAACAAACTTTGCAGCATAACGCACACCTACAAGATCATCGGCCAATCCAACAAGATACATGAGCAACAAAGCACAAATGACAAAACAAATTTGAACGACCTCGTTAATACTGAACATTCCGATTGTAGTGTCAACCGACAGAAACTCCACGCCAAGCACACAAGCCATCGAAATAATTATTGACGGGACAAACGACAAACCGCCAAGACGAGGCACTATAGCCGTGTGGATTTTACGTGCATCAGGGACATCAAACAGCTGTTTACGGAAAGCAATCAACAGGATCTGAGGAATGAGAATGCCCGTAATAAGCACACTTATACAAAAGGTTACCAAAATGTTAATCAGCCAAACATCCATACTCTGAAGCTATCAGTTAAAAATAATGCGTGAACAGCGCAAAGTTACATTAAAATTCCATAAAAAGCAAAAATAGATGCCATTTTGCCCACATTTTTGCTATTTAAACAAAAAAGAAGAAAGCCATCGGTGTATTGACTACACCGATGGCTCAATCTTTTATAATCAACTATTGTTATTTTTGCGATCCAATTTTCTTTCTACCTACAAGGTATGCAACCGGAGTTGCGATGAATAGGGTTGAAAGAGTACCGGTAATCACACCAAACAGCATAGCGAAGACGAAGCTGCGGATAGAGTCGCCACCCAGGATGAAAATACACAGCAGAACCAACAGGGTTGAAACCGAAGTCATGATCGTACGACCAAGAGTCGAGTTCAACGACTTGTTGATAGTTGTGTAGAAATCCTGCTTGGGATAGAGTTCGATATTCTCACGCACACGGTCAAATACCACCACAGTATCATTGATCTGATAACCGATAATGGTCAAGATCGCGGCTATGAACGTCTGGTCAACCTCCATCGAGAAGGGGAGGAAGTCGTAACCGAGTGAGTATACACCTACAATAGTGAATGCGGTGAATGCCACGGCAGCAAGTGCACCCAGAGAGAATGCGACATTACGGAAACGGATCAAAATGTAGAGGAACATTGCGATCAACGACAGGGTAACAGCAATGTAAGCCGAGGTGCGCATATCATCGGCCACTGTCGGGCCCACAGTCTGCGAGCTCAACACACCCTTGGTATCATCGAGTGTTGAGAAGTGCTCGTAGTCCATGTCACCGATAAGGTTCATACCTTTCAAAGTGTCATAGAGAATATGGGTGATTTCGGCATCGATAGCCTCAGAATCCTCAGTAGAGTTGATCTTGTAGTTAGTCGAAACGCGAACCTGATTCTGCTCCATGATATTGATAACACTCAGTGACGAACCCTCAAACTTATCGGCCAAGTTATCACGGATAGCATATGGATCGGCAGCAGTCTCACATTTGATAATATAATTGCGACCACCCGAGAAGTCAATACCGGGATTTAACTGACGTACGATAAACGAAACAATCACGATCAAGATGAAAGCACCTACAACTGCGGCAGCTTTCTTCATTTGACCAAGGAAGTTATATTTGCTACCCACAAAGAGCTTACGCGAAATGGCTGTATCAAATGTAATAGCCTCGAATGCTTTTTTCTTCGCACCGAGAATAAACACTATACGTGTAAGATAAACGGCAGTGAAGAACGAGCAGATAATACCGATGATAAGGGTTGTTGCAAAGCCCTTGATAGGACCTGTACCGAAATACAACAGGATAACACCGGTAATGATCGAAGTCAAGTTAGAGTCGAAGATAGCCGAGAAAGCGTTGGAGTAACCATCGGCAATGGCCGTGCGAATGTTCTTACCGGCACGAAGTTCTTCCTTACTACGCTCGAAGATAAGCACGTTGGCATCGACAGCCATACCGAGGGCGAGAACGATACCTGCGATACCCGACAGTGTGAGCACAGCCTGGAACGATGACAGGATACCTACAGTGAAGAAAAGGTTGAATACCAATCCGAGGTTGGCAACCATACCGGGAATTAAGCCGTAGATACAAACCATGAATATCATCAACAACACGAGCGCCACGATAAACGAGGTGATACCCGAATCGATAGCCTGCTGACCGAGAGTAGGACCTACAGTCATGCTGCTCACGATATCAATCTTGAAGTCCATCTTACCGCTCTTAAGAACATTGGCAAGGTCTTGCGCTTCCTGCACGGTGAAGTTACCGGTGATTTGCGATGAACCTCCTTCAATAGCGTTACTTACATTAGGAGCCGAGTAAACTACGTCATCAAGCACGATAGCGATAGGATAACCGATATTATTACCGGTTATCTTAGCCCACTGCTTGGCTCCATCGTTGTCCATGCGCATCGAAACGTAGCTACCTGCGCCTGTATTGGGATCATAGTCGCTGATTGCATTAACCACTACACGACCATCAAGTGCAGGACGACCTTCATTGGTCTTCAATGCATAGAGATAGTAGTAGTCAACGTTATCAGAGTTGGTAATAGGTTTATTAGCCCAACGGAATGCGGTCTCGGCACCGAAGTAATTGCGGGCTTCGGGAGCGTGTAGAAGAGAATCAACCATGTAGCGGTTTGAAGCCTTAGCCAAACCAACAATTGAAGCGTTCTGCAGGCCTATGTGCATATAGTCACCGAGTCCTTTACCTTCATAGTTGCCGCTGGTGCGCTGAGCGTTGGAGAGTTGGTTGAGCTTGGCAACTACCTCGGGAGCTTTCGCCTGGAAGGTTTCGTAGAACTCAAGGTTGGCCGAGCGTTTAATAAGCTCAGTCATGCGCTGCTGATCCTTTACACCAGGGAGCTCAAGAAGGATTTGTCCGTCCTTACCCTTAAGCACCTGAATGTTAGGCGAAACCACACCAAAAGCATCAATACGATTGCGGAGCACATTTGTAGCCGAGTTGTTCACACGGTTAACGACCTCCTCTTTAAGGCGGTCAACAGCTTTAGAATCGCTATCACCGGTTTTTACAACATTTGGGAAAATCACCGCGAGATCGGCAAGTCGATCCTTATCTTCAGCGGCACGATATTCTTTTACAAATGTACCTACGAAGTCATCGGTTCTATGTTGTTTATATAGAGAGTCGGTAACGGCAACTGCGCGATCGAAAGCGGCGTCCTTGCCATCGGCCTTCATAGCACGCAGAATGTCGGGCATCGACACCTGGAGAGTTACGTTCATACCGCCTTTGAGGTCAAGGCCTAAACCGATGCCCCATTTTTGTACTTCGCTAAAGTTGTAGCCCATCCAAACCGGAGTTTTGGCAATAGAATCCATGAAACTCTTGCGGGCATCTTTGTACAGATTGGAATTCGAATCGGAAGTACCTGACACTTCCATGGCATAGACGTCGGCTTTCTTCTCAAAATGATTGGTTACAATCGAGAATGAGAGATAAAAGACACACACTATCACCAAGAAAATAGCGATAACACCCGAAACGAGGCTTCCTAATGTTCCTTTGCTTTGCATGTGAAATGATTAATAATTTAAAAGTTTATTTTTATTTAAGTAATTACAAATCAACAACTGTCACATTGACAGTGAACACTTTAGCTACAGCTACAGTATTCAGTTTGCAAATATACAATAAAAAAACCGATAAACAGCAAGATTAAAGCCACTTTTTACGATAATTCCACCGATTGACCAATATGATAGAATTTGGCTTTTGATGGCAGTTATAGCCTGTATCACAACAACCGGAGAGTAGCACGCAAATCAAGCTCAAGACGTGCTTTAAGTTGATCGATAGAATCAAACCGCTGTTCATCACGCAAGCGTGACACCACTTTCAGAGTCATGGATTTTCCATACATGTCACCCCGGCCTCCGATAAGATGAGCTTCGATAGACACCGGTGCCCCGGCAACATCGACTGTGGGCCTGTGGCCTACATTAACCATAGCCGGCAGCTCATTGCCTTCAATAATGGCACGACAGGCATAAACCCCGTTACGCGGAATGAGTTTTCTCTTACATGAGACATCTAAATTGGCTGTCGGGAAACCGATAGTGCGACCCAATTGCTTACCTTTCACAACCATACCGCTGAGTTCATATTCATAACCTAAAAGAAGATTGGCCCGCTCAGCATCTCCCGACAACAGCGACTCCCTGATAGCCGAGGAATTCAGATGCGATCCGTCATCGGTCATCAGTTCCGAAGCTTGTTCAATACGAACGCCGGTACCACGCGCAGCTTCCCTGAACTGATCAAGAGTAACCAGCCTGTCACTTCCAAAGCGGTTGTCATAGCCTATGACAATAAGTTCGACGCCATTCGATCCGAGCGCCTCTATATATTGGCGTGCAGTCATTGACGCGATATCGCAAAAATCCACTATGTTATACTCATCGACCCCCGAAAATTCCAAACGCCTCATTTTCTCGATAAGACTATTGAGCATCAACGGAGCTTTCCCGGCGCACAGTGTCACGAGAGGATGATCGGTAAAAGTATAGACACGTGTGGCAAGTCCAAGTTCAGATGCCCTGCCCTTAAGCTCATCAAGCAGATAGTTATGCCCCCGATGCATACCATCGAAAGTTCCTACTACAGCTGCAAATCTTGTAGCGTCAGACATTACCCGGGGATCTGATTCATGAATCCGACATCGGTTTTAACCCATTCGGTCTTGAAGCCAAGCTTGGCTGCACCCTCGAGATTAGCTTTCGAGTCATCAAAGAAAACAGTCTCCTGAGGTTTGATACCAAGACGTTCAATAGCAGCCTCAAAGATAGCTCGATCGGGCTTATAAGCCTTTACTCCAAACGATGTGATCACACCGTCAAAATAGTAGTTTATGTCGTGACCATCCTTTTTAAATTCATTGAGTATGTACCGGTCCCACATAACTTTGTTGGTATTTGAAAGCAGATAGATACGGAATCCGCGTTTTTTCAGATTCTCAAGTTCATGAAGTCTTTCGACCGGAATACCACGCAAGAACTCACAGAAAGCTTCATCAATAGCTTCACCCGATACCGGCGTCTCAAAATAAGGCTGCAACTCGGCATGAAACTGCTCAGGAGTAATTTTGCCAAGTTCGATATCGAGAAACGGACCTTTCTGCCCATAGTCACCAAGCAAATCACCAGGATCGCGCATACCGATAGCCTTCAACGCTTCCACCGCTTTCGTGCGGTCAATATTCAGAATAACTCCACCAAGGTCAAAGAGCAAGTTTTTTATCATCATAATCAATCGTTTTTATAACTCAATTATAACATCTGAAACCACGTTATTGATTTAGTGGCATAAATGTATGTTTGAATTTAACATACAAAATGAATGGCAGGCTTACTTTTTTCTGATTATGGTTAACCCGTCACGAAGGGGCAATATCACTTTTTCAACCCTTTCATCCTCGGCAACCAAATCATTAAAAGCCATTATACCCAAGGTCTGCGCATCATGATTATGACACGGATCAGTGACCTTACCATCCCAAAGAGTATTATCGGCCAGTATATATCCTCCCTGACGCAAGCGTGGAAGAATCATCTCATAATACTCGACATAGCAGCGCTTATTGGCATCGATAAATACCAAATCCCATGTTATATCTCCAAGAGAATCAAGCACATCACGAGCATCCCCTATGTGTAATGTGATTTTAGAACCGGTGTCAGACGCCGCAAACCGTTGCCTGATAAAATCTTCCATCTCATCATCAATCTCAATTGTGTGCATCTCACCATCGGGCGGCAACGCCTCGGCAATAGAGAGAGCCGAGTAACCGGCATAGGTACCGAGTTCAAGCACACGCCGCGGATTGATCATCGTAGTCAACATGTGGAGTATGCGTCCCTGAAGATGACCTGAACACATTCGAGGATAGAGCAGATAGACATTGACATCCCGAGCCAATCGCTTAAGATGCAGCGGTTCACGATCAATATGATCAAGTATATACTGTTCTAACGCCTCATCCATCAGTTATTAAGCAAGGAAATTACAGCCAGCTTGTAGCTGTCAAGACCAAAACCGGCTATAACACCGCGACACACCTGACTGATCATACTGTGGTGTCGCACTGATTCACGTGCAAACACATTGCTGATGTGAACCTCGACAACGGGTACTTTTATTGCAGCGATGGCATCAGCAATCGCTAGTGA
>CANOKG010000044.1 GCA_947566655.1 uncultured Muribaculaceae bacterium
CTTAATAAGCGTTTTGAAGATTGTTTAAACATTGTGGGCATTTTTTTAAATTCCCACAAATTAACGATAAAATTTTCAGATTTACAATACTTTGTCCAAAATAGAGCTAAATAAAAATCTTATAAATACTAAATACCCGACATATTTCAGCCCTATTTTGAATCTTTATTAATTCTATTAATTATTAATAATGTTGGCATAACTATATATTTTTTGTACTTTTGAAAAAAATAATTATTGCATTATGAAAACTATCTCCTCCAACAATCAACGGCTACTCGCGCTCGATATCATGCGCGGTATCACTATCGCCGGCATGATATTAGTCAACAATGCCGGCACTTGGGCTTCGGCCTACGAGCCCCTGAGACATGCCAAATGGAACGGTCTGACCCCTACCGACTTGGTTTTTCCATTCTTCATGTTCATCATGGGCGTGTCAACTTACATGTCACTGCGCAAAGGAGGATTCACTCCATCTAAAACGACACTGTTAAAAATCGTTCGACGTGCTATTGTAATTTTTGCGGTTGGTTTAGGCTTGACATGGCTTTCGGGCTTCATGTATGATTACTTTGCCCACGGCCACACTGCAGCTGAAGCCGCCAACAGTTTTGAACGAATAAGGATTCTTGGCGTATTACAGCGACTGGCGCTAAGCTATGGGGCCGGCGCATTGATAGCCGTCACGCTTAAACAAAGCCGGCTGCCATGGGTTACCGGTGCGCTCCTTGCAGGCTATGCCGTGTTGATGATTGCCGGGAACGGTTATGAGCACTCCGAAGAAAACATTTTAGGTAAAATTGACCGCATGGTATTGGGGAGCAACCACTTGTATACCGATTATCACTTTGAGGAACCATTTCTTTTTGACCCTGAGGGTTTGATGAGCACAATACCATCGATAGCCCATGTGCTGATAGGATTCCTATGTGGCAAACTTATCACCGAGACAAAAGACCGCAGAGAGCAGATGAACAAACTGTTCATTGCAGGCACCATAATGACATTCACAGGCTTGTTGCTGAGTTACGGGCTACCGATCAATAAAAAGGTGTGGTCTCCTACATTTGTGCTCACTACATGCGGACTTGCAGCCCAGCTCTTAGGTATTCTCATATGGATAATCGATGTAAAAGGATACAGACGCTGGACAGGATTTTTCAAGGCATTTGGTGTCAATCCCCTATATCTATATGTACAAAGTTGTGTATTGGCCTACATACTTACCGCCATACAGGTACCATCACCGGTAGCAGAAGGCACTACGAGCATGACCGGCTGGTTATTTTATACAATACTCGACCCCGCCTGCCGACATGATGCTCAGTTGGCTTCACTGATATGGGCATTGCTGTTCATATTAATCAATTGGATACCCGGCTACATTCTCGAACGCAAGAAAATTTACATCAAGATATAACCACTTGACAAAAAAAGTTAACAAACACAGCCGTGAATCAATGAATCGGGATAAAATTTGTAACTTCGCATTATTATGAAAAATGGATTTCCCGAAGACGATACCGAACTCATTGCCAAACTGCGCGATCCATCGACATGTCGCGAAGCATTTGGTGAAGTGATACGCCGCTACAGTGAGCTGTTGTACTGGCAAATTCGTCGCATGGTCAACTCCCACGATGACGCCAATGATTTGCTGCAGAACACTTTCATGAAAGCGTGGCAGGCACTCGACAACTTCAGGGGCGATGCCAAATTGTCGACATGGCTCTACAAGATTGCCATAAACGAGAGCCTCAATCACCTTGAACGAGAACGTCGACGACAAGAGATTCCCATTGATAACGAAAGTGCATCAATAGCCAATACCATCGAAGCCGATGAGTGGGTTGATGGTGACGAGTTGTCGCTAAAGCTGAGAAAAGCGGTGGCTTCACTACCCGAAAAACAGCGGTTGGTTTTCAACATGAAATACTTCGACGATATGAAATATGAACAGATGTCGGAGATTCTCGGCACCTCGGTCGGAGCCTTGAAAGCGTCCTATCATCTCGCAGTAAAAAAAATCGAACAATATCTCGAAGGCGATTAAACTTTTTTTAATAATGGGAGTCTAAACAATGAATGTGGCCTACGAAGGCGATTCATAGAACCTAAAGATTTAACTTAATAACAATATAGATGGCAACTAAACCTTTTAACAACAGCATTCTTGACCGTCAGGGCCACCCCGATGGCATGCGCGTTCCCGAAGGATACTTCGAGTCGTTTGCTCGTGACATGATGTCACGGTTGCCTGAAAACGAGCTTGAGAAGCAGCCTGTAAAAGAGCTCACACCTCCAACCTTATGGCAACGAATCAGACCATTTGCATACATGGCTGCTATGTTTGCCGGCATCTGGTGCATGATGAAAATGTTTGCCATGATTCACCAAAGCACCGACACCCTCAACGACCCCACGCAGGTCTCGGCCGGAGCCTTCGCTCAGGAAGACTTTGTGTTTGACTATGTGATCGACGACTACAGCAATTCACAACTTCTCGATGAACTCTATGCCGATGGCTTCAGTGCCGATGACTTCAATATCTAAACAAATATGTGTAAGCGATTTATATTTACTATACTTGTAGCCATCATGATGGCTCAGTTGTCGTTCACGGCTATTGGACAAGCCAATGGTGACCGGTCCAAACGCGAACAGTGGTTCAAAGAGATGAAAGCCAAAAAACAGGCATTTTTGGTTAGAGAGTTGAATCTCACTACCGAACAAGCCAACCAGTTCTTTGAAATCTACAACAAGATGGATGAAGATCTCAGGGCCGTTAACGAACGCACCCGCGCTCTTGAAAAAAAGGCCATGGACAATGCCAATGACTCAGAAGCCGACATTAACGCTGCTTTAGAAGCTGTCTACAGCCAGCGCTATCAAGAGTGGGCTATTGAGAACGAAGCTAAAGCCAAGTTTGAGAAGATACTCACTAAAAAGCAATTGCTTCAGCTCAAACGCGCTGAATCCAGATTCAGCCGTGCGTTAATGAGAGAACATAACAACCGCCAAAGGAACAGGCAACCGTGATCTATCGGCTGATGCCGATAATGGGTCAAACATACATTACCCGTCGATTGTTAATTTCATTGATTGACAAATGTCAATCAACCGAGATAACTATGACGCAAAACCACACACCCTAATAAGGAAAGCCATGACCAAATTCAAACTAAAAAATATAGCCCTGACAGCAATAGTTGCCGTTGGGGCTTTTTTGCCTTGTAACGAAACCCTGCAGGCCCAAAATAAGCGAATAACAGGCACAGTGCAACCCCATGGAGTTAGAAATGTGACCTCTGAAAATACCGCTCCCAACTTCGCTTTTCCCGATAAAGTGGCAGCCGATGCCGATATCCAACTCTCCAAAGCGCTGAATGAAGGTAACGGTCAAGACTTAGTCGAGGCTTTGGTGTGTTCTTCGCTGGCCAACAACATGATTTCACCATCGTTATTACAGAAAACGATGGAACGTATAGACTCGGTTATACAGGTGGAAAATAATCAACCCGTGAAATCTTTGCTTTACCTGCTTCAAGCCAATATATATAACGGAGCATACAACTCCAACCGATGGAATTATGATCGCCGTACTATACCGGTTGACTCCCTGCCGGCCGACTACTCCGAGTGGAGCGGAGAGCAATTTAAGTTGAAAATAAACAGTTTGACCGACTCAGCCATAGCTCCGAGTAAAGAACTGTTAGCAACACCGATCGAAAAATGGTCAAAAGTGATAAACACCAACAAGTACACCTCGATATTCTATCCTTCGCTCTTCGACATGGTGATATATAATGTCATCAACATAAAGACCGGTCTCAGCAATCGTTTCAATCCATTGCCAAGCCGATTCATAATGCCCTGCCACGCCTTCAGCCCCCTTCCTGCCGAGGCCCACTTACCGGCCGAAAGCATTGACATTCACCAACTATACTTGAAATGGATTGAAGCCAATAATCAAAATATACCGGCTATGATCAATGCCAAACTTCTTGCAATTGGCTATGTCAACAGTTTAACACGTGGAGACAGCGACAACAATATCAGCCTTAACGATGCATACCTGGCAATCTATGATCAATACAAACAAAGCGAATGGAGTGTCGAAGCATTAACACGCTGTATTACAGTAGATACCGAAGAGTATGCCAAGATCCTTAAAGAGGCTATTTCGAAGTATCCCAACTGTATACAAATCAACAACTTGAAGCAACAATTAGCTTCAATCCAACGCCCATCGGTAACAGTGACAGCAAACCGGTTCAACGCTCCCGGACAAGAGTTGTCATTGAAGATAAACTATAACAACACCAACGCCTTCACTGTCAAGATTGCAAAGAGGCCATTGTCAAGTGATGCAGGAAGTGTATCTTTAGACGAACTGTCAAAAGGTCAACTATACCTAACGATTCCGGTCAAAACGACACTTAAACCGATGCCGTTCAAGGCCGACACAATAATATCGGTACCATTGACCGATCCAGGAATTTATTTTGTATGGTCGACACTCAATGAGAGTCCTGCCGACAGGAGTGACCTGTTGCAAGTAACATGCAGCGACATTGTTCCGGTAGCACTCAGCATTGACTCAAAACTTTATCCATACGCTGTTGACGCCACCACCGGTAGGCCGATAGAAGGTGTAAAAATAACCGGTTACAGCGACCGAAAGACTAACAGGCCTAAAGAATTAGGTGTCAGCAATAACAATGGGACAGTAGGCAAACAGCCATTCTACTATAAATTAGTGTATAAAAAAGATGGGCAGACGATTGGATACAATCCGTCAATGAACTACGGCATACGAAAATCAGATCAACCTTCTCTCGGAATCGCGGTATTCACCTCCCTGCCTCTTTATCATCACGGAGACAGCGTGGAATGGGCTATAGTTACTTATGACACGAAATCGGGACAACAGAAACCACGCTCAGAGAAAGGATTGGTTGCGAAACTATATAGTGGCAGTCAAGCAATTGATTCCATGACAGTGGATACAGACCTTAGCGGCAGAGCTACGGGAAAATTCAAGCTACCCAACGATGGTCCTTCAGGAATCAACTATATCAGCATTCTCCATAACGGTTCGATAAGAGGTTCGGGGATGTTCACTGTCAACGACTATAAACTGCCGACATTCACCGTTACCGTGCCTGAAGTGGATCGACACAACAATCCCGATAGCCTGATTTCCGTAACCTGCGAAGCTAATACCTACAGCAGCTTCCCCGTTGCCGGAGGAAAAGTAACTGTAAGGCTCAGTTCAGTTGAACGCCGCTTTTGGTTTGGGCATAATGTCGGTAACCCCTTCTGGACAACTGACACTGTAATTGGAGCCGATGGAAAATTAACCCTGAATCTCTCAAAAGAGATACTCGACTTATCACCATCGGTCACCGACATTTTCAATGTAACTTTCGATGTGACATCGCCATCGGGCGAGACTCAAAGCAAGTCGAGAATTGTGAATATCGGTAAACCCTACATCATTAGCGTTCAGAACAACCGGTGCATTAATATTGACCGGGACTTAAATCAATTGAAAGTTTCGGTAACCGATGCCATGAACAATCCTAAATCGATTGATCTAAGATACCGACTCATTGCAAATAACGACACAGTAACAGTTATTCCCAACGAGAAGTTACCTTCGACAATATCCACAGGCATCTATGATATTATAATCGAACCCATCGATACCAGCCTGGCCGAAAGCCTAACTGTCGACAACGTAACCCTATACCGGTCAACAGGAAAATCGCTTCCCGATCAACTTCTGTTTGTACCCCAAAAAGAGATCAGTACAACGTCAAACAAAGTTGAAATTCTCTTTGGTACCCCTCGGAAAGATCTCGAAATTCTCATGTTCACGGTTGTAAATGGTGAAGTGAAATCAGAGAACTGGATAAAATCGGCCGGTGGCATGGAAACAATGCCAATTGAATTGCAACCTGACGATAAAAAAGTACAACTGCTCTTTTCGATAGTTAACAACAGCAAGCAAGCAACCGAAATAATTGACATAACACGCCCCGAGGATAAACTCGAAATCGAAGTTGAATCATTTCGTGACAAAGTGATTCCCAACTCGGGCGAACAAATAAAGCTGAACCTACGCCTGAACGACCACGCCACCCGTGGATCGGTCATCATGGCTATGCAATCGAGCGCACTACTCTCTCTTGAATCCTACGACCTCAATATCTACCTGCCTCGCCACTATATGCCTAATGGCCGTATCGGGCGATTCATTTACGGTGACTACTCGGCTTCAATCTTTGGCCAAATTCCATCGTTCAACACCACTTATGTCGTTAATCCCACACTGAATCTCTATGGTTACAACTTCAGTTCCTCCTACAACAGCCTCGGCCAAATATATATGAGAGGCGCCCGAATGTCAAAGTCGGCTATGACTGATTATGCCGGGACAAAAGTTTTCGCAGCTGTTGAAGAGTCATTGGTTGCATTCGATGAAGCTGCTGTAACTGCCGGTGAAACCACCGAAGAAGAAGCTGACGCTGGTGGCAGTGAACAGTCTCAGACCGACAGTTTCAATTACCGGCCATCGGAGATTCCACTGGCATTCTTTGCACCGATGCTTTCAACCGATTCCACCGGTACTGTCACATACTCTTACACTGTACCCGACGCCAATACCGAGTGGACACTTAACGCCTTAGGATACACCGACAACATGAAAGCGGGCAAATTGACACGTACCATAGTGGCATCCCGCCCTATTATGGTACAGCCGATACTGCCACGCTATCTTCGTTATGGCGACAGCGCGATTGTCAACGCTACCGTGATGAACGCTACCGATTCTGTTCAAACAGTAAGTACAACCGTCACTTTGTTGAACTTGGACATGAAAGTATTATCGACTGAAAATTTCACCGACACCCTTGCCGCTCACTCTTCATCTACCATAGGCACCGTAATAGAAGCACCATTGCAAGGTGAAGGACTTATATACCGAATAAAGACTACCAACGGTAAATATAGCGATGGAGAGCAGTCGCTCATTCCACTTCTGCCGGCTTCGCAACCTGTAATTACCTCCACCCACTTTTATATGCAGCCCGATTCGACCTCAATGAGCATCGATATCAAGCCTCAGGGTAAGGACAACAGCTCTACGCTATACATGTATGACAATCCGCTTTGGGAAGTCGTTTCGGCTCTGCCTTCTCTTTATAATTATAACGATATCACAACTTATGGCATTGTCAACAACCTCTACATGGCTGCTGTTGCACAAGGTATTCTGAAACAGCAACCATCAATCAGGACAGGATTGAAAGAATGGGTAGAGAGCGACCGCGATGAAACTGCGATGAATTCGTTGCTCGAACGCAATGATGATCTGAAACAATTGTCGATACAAGCCACACCGTGGGTTCGTGAGGCTATGAACGACAATCAACGACTCACAGCTTTAGCCGATCTTCTTGATGCCAAATATATTGACCAGACGATAGCACGCAACATCAAAGAACTTAAGAAGCTGACCCAACCCGATGGTTCACTGGCTTGGTGTAAAGGCTACAGCCATTCATCGGCCTGGGCAACCAACCTATTCCTCGAAAAAATAGCATCGCTAAAACAGCGTGGCTACTTACCGGCCAATAACGAACTTCAGGTATTAATTAACAATGCCCTATCATATACCGACAGTGAAGTATCGAAACAATTGATCAAAAGCAAAAACAAAGGAGACTACACCAACTATGCCTATGTAAGGTCTCTGTTCAAAACCACTCTTTCTTCTTCGATAAACAGCCGCGCTATACAATTGACTATAAACAACATACTTAGACGATGGGAGAAAGAGGACTTGAACAGCAAAGGTATCGATGCGATCATTCTGTTCAATAACAACTATAAAACCATGGCCCGCCAAGTAGTGGCTTCGATCAAAGCATTTGCAATGACCGAAAGAACCCGCGGCTCCTATTGGCACAATATAGACTGCAAACAAGCTGCCCAACTTTTACTCGCAATAGAAACAGTAACGCCCGACGATACTGATCTAATATCCAATGTAGCCCAATGGCTTATCTTAAACAAGACCAACCAGTCATGGGGCAACACTACCGCTACTGCATCAACCATCGATGCCCTGCTTAAAGCTATAAATGTAGACAAAGCATCGACCGGAAGTTGCCGTGTGGCCATCAATGGATCGGTAATAAACAATAACACTCCTCAGATACCGGGAATGACCGTTTCCAATATCTCAGCATTTGTAGCCGACAAAAAAGCTAATCTAACCTTGGAGAAGAATACCGGATTGGCCGCTTTTGGTTCTATAATAACACACCGGGTAGCATCGATGGACAGCATCCCGGCCACTTCATCGCCATCGGTATCCATCAACAAACGCTATAACAAAGTCGATGGCACAACCGTAGTGACAGCCAATGATCTGAGACCCGGTGACAAGGTTAAGATACAACTTGTAATCAAAGTCAACGATGATCTCGATTACGTGACAATTATAGATCGTCGCGCCGCCTGTCTTGAACCGGTTGAGCAGATCTCGCACTATAGCATAAAGGATGGACTCTCGTTTTACCAAGAAATGACCGATAGCGAAACTCGCTACTACATAGGCCGGTTAAACCGTGGAACCTATGTATTCGACACCGACATGTATGTAGTCAACTGCGGTGAGTTCAGCTCAGGAGTAGCAACACTTCAAAGCCAACTTAATCCCGGTATCACCGCTAACTCTTCTACCCGACCAATCAAGGTGTCTCAATAGAATACACCACCCTTTAAACATCATTTTCAACATTATATGAAAAGAATTATTTGTTATCTCCTTATTGCGGTCACATTCATCTCAATCCACGCACAGGAACCGGTAAAGCGTGAGATGAGAGGAGTGTGGGTGGCAACTATATATGGCCTTGACTGGCCATCGGTGAAAGGAACCGACACTTCCACTGCCGAAGCTCAACGTCGATCCATGACCGATTTATTTGACCGGATGCAACGCGCCGGACTAAACGCAATAATGTTCCAGGTAAGGACCTTCAGCGATGCCATGTACCGGTCGAACCTCGAACCATGGGCAGCAGCCTTGACAGGACAAAGGGGTTCAGCCCCCGCCGGTGATTGGGATCCCTTGCAATTTGCAATCGAAGAGTGTCATAAACGCGGCATGGAGTTGCATGCATGGGTCAACCCATTCCGTTACTCCACCTCGACTAAGCCCTACACCGACAAGTATGACAGCAAACTGCGTCCAATGCTGTTGACCTATACCACGCGGCCAAAGAGCAAACGTGAGAAAGCAAAGACATATGTCATTCTCGATCCGGGCAATGTCAAAGCCCGTCAGCACGTGGTCAATGTTTGCCGCGACATAGTAAGCCGCTATGACATCGACGGACTGATTTTTGATGACTACTTCTACCCCGACCGCCTGCCATTGGGAGCAGGTTATGACTATAACGAGTGGAAAAAAAGTGGCTCGAAGCTATCACAAGCCGACTGGCGGCGAGAAAATGTCAATTTAACTGTCAAAGCCGTTGGCGAGATGATCAAGGAGGTTAAGCCCCATGTAGCCTTTGGCATCTCACCGGCCGGAGTGGGTGGCGGCAATGGTGTGTCGGCAAGCCGATATGAACTCGAAGCATGCCACGGTAACGACTGGATGTATGATCGCATATACTGTGATCCCCTCGCGTGGCTCGACAGCGGCGATGTCGACTATATCTCACCCCAGATCTATTGGAACCGGGATCATAAAAGCAACCCTTACACACCTATAGCTACATGGTGGAGTAAAGTTGCCGACCGTTTTGGACGACATTTCTACGCCAGTCACTCTTTGACAGAGTTTGACAAGGCCGGAGGTGATGGTGTCATCACATGGAAAGAGCGCACCAAACAAGTCGAAGTAAACCGTAATAATGCCGGTAACTCCACTCCTGGCTCTATATTTTATGCAGCAAGAAACATTCGCCTGTTTGGAGATTTCCTCTCTAAAGCCGTCTACTCCTCCCCGGCCCTTCCACCATCCTATGATTGGAAACAAGGCAACGACCCCGGACCGGTAACCAAACTCACACGTAAAAACGACTCCCTGACATGGCGTCCGGTCGACAATCTATGCCGATATGCAGTCTACGCCATCCCCATTGACCATGATGATCTCGATGCTATGTCGGTCAACTATGGTGGCTACAGTGCCGGATATCTATTGGGCATGACCTACAATCCATCATTCACCCTGCCAAAAGAAAAACTGAAAGGATACCGGTATGCAGTAACTCCGATTGACCGCAACGGACACGAATGGGAACCGGCTATCATAGACTGACAACGACACATGGAACAGATTGATACAGCATTCATGAAGCGAGCTTTGGATCTCGCTTCAAGTTGAATGGGATATACCTCACCCAACCCTATGGTGGGGGCTGTTATAGTACACCAAGGCCGAATCATTGGTGAAGGCTACCACCGCCGACTCGGGGAGGCTCATGCCGAAGTCAACGCTGTAAACAGCGTCAAAGAGGGTGACCTGCACTTGCTTCCTGAAAGTACCATGTATGTCACGCTCGAGCCTTGTTCACATTATGGCAAAACGCCACCGTGTGCAAAGCTCATCATTGACCGCCAAATACCCCGTGTAGTGGTGGGTGCAGTAGACCCTTTCTCCAAAGTTGCCGGACGAGGCATCGCCATGCTACGCCAAGCGGGAATAGATGTTACCGAAGATGTCTTAGCCGATGAATGCCGGCAACTTAATGCAACATTTTTTACTGCACATACCTTAGGCAGCCCATTTGTAACACTTAAGTGGGCACAGAGTACCGACATGTTTATGGACCACCTGAGATCAGAACAGGAACCCGGAGCCGCCCGATTCTCCAACAGCGCGACAACTATGCTCACCCATAGATTGCGCTCTCTACACGATGCCATACTCACGACAGCCTCAACTGTTAACGCTGACAATCCATCCTTGAATGTGCGCTGTTGGGGAGGACGAAGTCCCCGGCCGGTCATAATAGACCGACACGGCAAGCTGAATCCCGAAGCTACCATTTTAGGCAGTGATCCGATTATCTATACCCGCGATATCCCTCTTGAAGAACTTCTTTCTGATCTATACTCACGACATGGAATAACATCGGTTCTTGTCGAATCAGGCCCTACCCTACTAAATCAATTCATTGACCAGGAGCTTTGGGATCTGATACGCGTAGAGACTGCCCCTTTTGAACTTGATGACAAAGGCACTTATCCATCGCCTCGACTCGGTTATACCCCGGGGTTAACCCGTTTTGTGGATCAAAACCGTCTGGATTATTACTCAGCCAATCCTCTCGTAAAACTTCTATAATCAATACATAATGACTCCAGTCGAAGCACTTAAAACTTACTACGGCTACGATAACTTTCGTCCTCTACAGGCCGAGATAATAGAGCATACACTAACCGGTAACGACTCCCTCGTTTTGATGCCTACCGGAGGAGGTAAGTCCATATGTTTCCAGATTCCGGCTCTCCTCATGCCAGGCACCGCCATAGTAGTATCGCCACTTATATCACTGATGAAGGACCAGGTAGAGACTTTAAGATCCAACGGTATACCAGCCGCTGCACTCAACAGCGCCAATGACGAACGCATAAACCAGCAAATCAAAGAACAGTGCCGTAGCGGCCAACTTAAAATACTATATATATCGCCCGAACGGCTTCTGGTAGAGTTGCCATGGTTCCTGGCCAACGCAAAGATCTCACTGTTTGCTATCGATGAAGCCCATTGTATCTCACAATGGGGACATGACTTTCGACCGGAATACACTCAACTCAGTACCCTACGCCAACAGTTTCCGAAAACGCCTGTAATTGCGCTTACAGCTACTGCCGATAAGATAACAAAACAAGACATTCTTGACAAACTCGAACTTCACCAAGGCCGGTGTTTCATAAGTTCCTTCGACCGACCCAATCTAAGTCTCGATGTAAAACGCGGATACAGCGCAGGCGATAAACTCACAGTGGTCTTGGATATCATCAAGCGTCACCACCGCGAAAGCGGAATCATATATTGCCTGTCGAGAAAAGCTACTGAAGAGTTAGCCCGAAAACTACAGGATAAAGGAGTGACAGCCGAGGCCTACCATGCCGGCATGTCGATTTACCAACGGGATAAAGTGCAGGAAGACTTTATCAATGACCGTATAGATGTAGTTGTAGCAACCATAGCATTCGGCATGGGAATAGACAAGAGTAACGTAAGGTATGTTATACACTATAACATGCCTAAAAGCATCGAAAGTTTCTATCAGGAAATAGGACGCGGAGGTCGTGACAGCCTGCCATGTGAGACCTTATTGTTTTTCAATATCCAAGATCTTATCACGTTAAAAAGTTTTGCCGATCAAAGTGGACAACAGGATATAAACAATGAGAAGCTCAAGCGCATGGAAGAATATGCCGAAGCCCGTGTGTGCCGTCGCCGAATCCTGCTGAACTATTTTGGAGAAATATCAGACTGCCGGTGCGGCAACTGTGATGTGTGCAGCTCCCCACCTAACCTCTTCGATGGAACAATCATAGTTCAAAAAGCCCTCTCGGCCATAGCCCGAACCAACCAACAAGCGGGGAGTCGAATGGTGATCGACATACTGCGCGGTATGATGAATATCGACATTACATCCCGAGGCTATCATATGCTTAAGACCTTTGGAGTGGGCCGTAACATACCTACACGCGACTGGCAAGACTACATCTTGCAGATGCTCCACATGGGTTTCATAGAAATAGCCTACAACGAGGACCGACACTTGAAAATAACCTCACTTGGCAACGAAGTGCTCAGAGGTACACGACAGGTTCAACTCGCTGAAATCACACAACCTGATACATTGGTAGCGAAACCTCGTAAAAAGCAACGCCAGGAAAAAGTCAAACAGCTCTTTGAAACTCCAGCCAATGCAGATATGGAAGATAAAGCTCTGTTTGAAAAACTGCGTGAACTACGCCACACGATAGCCACCGAAATAAACTGTCCGGCATTTGTAATCATGTCCGACAAGACACTTCATGCCTTAGCCACCACACGTCCTACGACCAAAGAAGCATTTGCGGGCATACATGGTATCGGAGAACACAAATGTAAACTATATGCCGAACGCTTCACCGCCTTCATCAAGTCACACATCGCTTCCACATAATCAGTATTCATATCATAAAATCCACGTCACGCCAATTTTGTATTTAAAAAGTAAATTAGTAAATTTGTTGCCGAAAGCCTGCTAAAGACTTTCGGCACATATTTTTTAATGAAGCGTTTTGCTTTATCCTATTTATCAAAAATCGCCAAATTTTTAAGAGTATTCAGGATAATGCAGTTAATACGCTCATGTTTGTCGTATGTCCACTCCCCGACAAGGGGGGCTCGATTTATACGATAAAGCGTGGGAGTGGACTGATTATCGAATACCGGGTGTTTGGCGATACCTTGATGAATGATAAGTCAAATCATCCTGCGCTTTTTTCGTAGCACATTAACAAAACATATCGCAAGGATGACGATATCCATCTTTTAAGCCGATGCACATAGGCTCACACATTCGCGATGTGCTATTTACACAATCGCGGGAGCACACTGTTACATGGCTTGCAAAACAGTTAAACTGTCATCGTGTAAACGTATATGACATATTTAACCGAAGTACAATTGATACCGAATTATTAAGAAGAATATCGATCGTACTTAGCCATGATTTTTTTCAAGATCTGTCAAACGATTTGAAAACACAAGATCTTGAGAGAGCCAACGATTAAACCTTTACTGTAAAATAATATATTACACACTGTAATATCTCGTGCTACAACAATATAAGTGTTATGCTACCGATTCATTTTAAATTTGCAAAAGAATTTTACATGAACCGGGCGATTATTTCGACCTTTCAACAAAAACATCAGAGTGTCAAATAATTACAACTTATAAATAACACTTATTCACCATTAAAAAATTAATTTATGAGAAAGATTTTTCTTAATGCTGCCGCATTGTCGTTGGCATTGTTAACGGTGAGTCCCGCACTGCAGTCTTGTAAAGACTACGATGATGACATCACCAATATCAATGACACCAATAACGACTTGGCTAAGCAGATTTTAGACCTCCAGAAACAGGTTGAAGACCTTTCAGAGGCACAGAAGAATGCTGCCACAGCTGCCGCGAACGCTGCTAATGCAGCCGAGGCTGCCCGAAAGCTGGCCGAAGAGGCTGTGCAAGCAGGCAACAAAGCTGAAGCCGATGCTCTCGCTGCCCAAGCACTGGCATCAGATGCAAAAGCAGCAGCTGAACAAGCAAAAGCTGAAATGCTCAGTC
>CANOKG010000045.1 GCA_947566655.1 uncultured Muribaculaceae bacterium
ACTTTATTTATGGTTTTCACCGGCTCAAATGGGTCAAAACTAAAAAAAGTCTCGTCGGGTCGAATGACTGTATAAGCATCATTATTTTGTTCCGGATCAGAGTAAACCTTATTTGCAAACATAAGGTAGCCATCACCACTGCGTTCTACACAACTTATAAAGTTAATTCGGGGGTCTGTTTTTTTTGAATGACGGAAGTTCCCATCAAGATCATAGCTGATTATGGAATTACGGTATGGATCTATTACACAGATGCTTTTCTCCTTTTCATTATAAAAAAAATCAAGAGCTTTAAGATACTCCTCCGGTCCCTCACCTATATTTCCAATTCTACACTTAAACGCGCCGGTCTCACGGTCGAAACAGAATAATTCATTTTGAATTCGTGTTTTAACAACGATACAACCTTCTGCATCGACCATCTTTGTTATATAATCGAAAGCGCACTCTTCAGTCTGCTCAAGCTGAACAAATTTGAACTTGTTGAATGCATCAGTAATTTTAAAATCGGCAGGAGCTTCCTCAAAAACGATCTGCGGCAATTCTTCCTGTTCAGCCGGATGCGAACATGATACTGTACATCCGAGCAACAATATCACCCCAAGAAGTAAGTTTATTTTTTTCATCAGTACTGTATTGATTTTGATTGTTTAATTCGTTCCATCGCCCAAAAGTTTTGCTGAGACAAGGTAAGAACCACATTTATCAGTATTACATACATCTGATTCTTTTTCAGAATAATTACATTCGATATACTTTTCTTTTATCTCATACCATGTATTAGGTAAAAACTTTGCTTTTGAATTATCCTTGAGACGAATAAATCCAAACGAATCTGCTTTAATATCATATTCAAACGTGAGTTCATCTTGTGTGGCATGACATATATAACCGGGACGCTTACAATCAGTGGGATTTCCGCTTGTCTCATCTCCACCCAAAGAGGTATCATCAATCTGAGCGGTAATTGCCGGAGGAAGTGATATCGTTGCGAGTCCATAATCGTTTGCCGCGTTGTACAAACTGTAAGCTGTGCCTGTCAATATTATACCGAAGCATAGTGGTAATAATGGTTTCATGATTGAAAGATTTAAAGTGTTAATGTGTTGATTTTTTTTGATTCGCTACAAATATAATACTGTTTTTTTTTAATAGGCAAAAAATGTTATAAAATTTAAAATATTTAACACTGATAGTGATAATGCAGTTTGAGTATTACTGTATTTGTTTGATTGTCAATAAAAATCATGCAAACGAATAAATTTGTACAGTTTCTGATTTTTATGGTTTCTACAATAGATAAGAAAGTAGTAATTTTGCAGCAAATAAAATCGGTATAATACAAATGGAAGCTATAAAAATAACCGGTTACCAATCGCCGGTAGGTGAAATGATACTTGGCTCATATGCCGATAAGCTCTGCATCTGTGACTGGGGTTTTGAAAAGCGTCGCAGTATGATTGACTGCAGGATATGTCGACATCTCGGTGCTGAATATGTGCAGGGCACTTCTGAAATAATAAACCGGGCAATCGTCCAGCTTGATGAATACTTTGCCGGGAAACGCAAAGTTTTTTCTATTCCGGTTGTGTTCACGGGTTCTCCTTTTCAATGTGCTGTATGGGCTGAGTTGATGAAGATACCTTATGGGGAAACAATCTCTTACGGTGAATTGGCATTGAGAATCAATAAACCCAAGGCAGTGCGAGCTGTGGCTTCAGCCAATGCGGCTAATCCAATTTCAATATTCGTGCCATGCCATAGGGTTATAGGGAGCAGTAATAAGTTAACCGGATATAGTGGAGGGTTGGAAGCCAAGCATGAGCTGCTTGCACTGGAAGCCCGTACCAATGGTGCAATCTTGGCCTTGTGATATATCTGATTCAATTTCGTACATCAGAGTGAGGTTTCATACAACGGCCGGCAAAGTTCTTTAACATATGCTTTTTTTGAACGAACTTTACGGCCATGAAAAATTCTATAGTCTCAACACTCTTATTCTCTATTGTCGCATCACTGTTGTGGTGTGGGTGTTCTTCCGGAGGATCGTCAGTTCCGGAAAATAACAGTATGTATTATTGGCGTACTACTTTCTCTCTCAATGAGGCGGAACGAAACTTTCTGAAAGATCACTCAGTCGGCAAAATTTATGTCAGGTTCTTTGATGTCGACAGTCATTGGCAATCGGGTAAAGGGGACGAAGTGACCCCTGATGGAACCATAAAATTTGTAGATTCAATTCCCGAGGGTGTTGAAATTGTCCCAACTGTTTATATCACAACGACGGCAATGGCCCAAATGCAACTAAAGGAGAATCTGTATGCTGAGAAAATCTATAAGCGCATCAATGCCATGTGTCGTCAGAACGGTATCACATTCAGTGAGATTCAACTTGATTGCGACTGGACAAAAGGGACGCGCAAGCCTTTTTTTACCCTTTGTGAAGAGATGAAATCATGTATGGATTCCAAGCAATCACTCAGCAGTACAATCAGACTACACCAACTGACACAGACACCACCGCCTGTTGACAAGGGGGTGCTGATGGTCTACAATACGGGCAACCTGATGGAGATGACCACTGATAATTCCATATTCTCACGGCAAGATATCGAACCTTATCTGCGAGACAATAGACTGGCAAACTATAAGTTGCCTCTCGACGTGGCATATCCAACCTATGGATGGAGCGTAGTTTATCATCCCGCAGGAGAAAAATATACTTTTGACCGACTTATGCGGCGAACCGATTTCTCGAATTATACAGGATTGCGACAGATCAACAAAAATACATATGAAGCAACTGAAAGGGTTGACTTTAGTCCCGGAAGTGAATGGTGGGATGGTGTGTATCAAGGCTATCGCATAAGAATTGAACGGCCAGGCGCTTCTGAAATTCTCGAAGTCAAAGCGATGATCGACCAGCAGTTAAAAAATAAGACTCACACCAACATCCTATACCACCTTGATGAATCACAGTTCAAACACTACTCCGACAATGAAATCGATAAAATATATTCTCGCGATTAGTCTGCCGCTCTTTATTGGTACACGGCCTGTTGTTGCTTGTGGTCCCTACGAACCGGAGGACCCTGCCGGTATTCGCGTATTCCGCAGTTGCACTCCCGAGTTGGAACGGCAGTGGCATGAGGGGTGCCGTTTCCAAGACTATGAAAAATATGAGAACTGCCTTTTGTGGCAGAAAATAACGTCTCCGTCAATTCCGCCCGCAGATATTGAGCGCGTGGTTTATGATGCACGGCTTAAAGACATCACAAATTTGCCTCATGGTAAATTGGCTGGCAATAAATTCGCTGAATGGCTTACTCAACCGGCCCATCGCGAAGATTTGGAGTATCTTCTCACAGCAAAAGAGATTGAGGAGATACGTGAGTATATGAACGATCCATGGTATTATGCTTACGATGGAGACGAGGAGCATTTGCGTCTTGATTCACTGTTGAATCAGTGCAAAGAATATCGAGGCAACCGTCACGCATCACGCTATGCTCTTCAATTAGCGCGTCTGTATTTTGCAATGAAAGATTTCGAGTCTTGCCGTGACCTTTGGGAAAATAAGGTCAACTCTATGCCACAGAATATTGTGACTGATATGATAGCAAGTTACGCAGGCGGAGCATATTCTCGTGGTGGCTATAGAGATAAAGCGATAGAATTGTTCAACCGTAGCCAAGATATAGGCTCCCTTGTCAATCTCAAAGCATGGGACGACACTCTCTCAAATTCTCAGTATGTCGACCATAGAGTAAAAGAATTGGAATATATCTTCAGTCGTTTTCCAAACTCTCCACTGTTGAGTGTGAAGTTGCAGGAGTATGTAAGAAGTCGGGAACGGTTCCACGATACCGACAATGCATTTTATAATGAGTTGAAATGCTTTGCCAATAGAGCTATAGCATCGACCAACTGTCATCAAAAAGGAATGTGGAATTACGCCTTGGCCTATTTATACTACCTTGACAATAACTTTTCAAAAGCCTCGTCTTATTTAACACAGGCCGAACGAAGCGACGCAACACCCTTTATCAAGGAGTCAATCAAAGCATTCCGTCTTCTGTTTGATGCTCACTATGCCAATAACACACAGGAATATAAGAATAAACTGTTCAGCGAACTTCGATGGCTTGATGAGTGTATGGCTCGTGATGCAGAATTGGATGCCGCGAACAATTGGCAATATGACAACAAGATGAACTACTCTTTTTATTTTTGGCAAGATGTGGCGCGGCGTGTTCTTTTAAGCGAAGCATGTCCGCGAATCGGGAAGGCGGGGAATCCAGTGTTGGCTCTTCAACTTGCTAATTATGCATCAAACCGCATTCTCCAACTGTCTCCAGTCTATGAGGCTTACCATTATGGCCATGATGACCCTGAAGATCGGGAATCCTATACCAGTTATATTTCAATTACTGAATTTAGAAATAATTGGTCAGAAAGGAATTATTTTGACTATTCAAGTGAATTTTTCAAATTGATAAATTCGTTATCGGCTGATGTCGCGGCCCGATATGCATGGCATATTTCATCACCGACAACTGAACTGGAAAAATTCTTAAACGAAAGAAGTTATGTTGACAATGATTATATCTGCGATATTGTCGGCACTCTGTATATGCGGGAGATGAACTATAAAAAAGCAAGCGAATGGCTTTCAAAAGTGTCGCAGAGCTATCAACAGCGAACCAATATAGCAAAAGGTGGCTATT
Organism: uncultured Muribaculaceae bacterium; assembly: GCA_947566655.1. Classification (GTDB taxonomy): domain Bacteria; phylum Bacteroidota; class Bacteroidia; order Bacteroidales; family Muribaculaceae; genus JAAVFS01. Next base: position 4,728 of record CANOKG010000045.1, read on the forward strand.
TCAAACTCGATCCATTCCGATATCAAGCCGATAAAAAGCATTTCATAGCCGATTCCCACGATTATAAATTGCATTTCGCTCAGGAGATGTTTCGTCTTGAAAGCATGATTCAATCAGATGCTGAGCCTAACCGTAAAGCCGATGCTAAAATACGTTTTGCCACAGGGTTGAGAAATTCATTTGGGATTTGCTGGTACTTGACCGACTATGAGTATTTGTTGGGTTATGAAGATCGGGTGTGGTATCCATCTTCATGTCGAGAAGGTTTCACGCAGAATGAGTATGCACAAAGAGCCTATCGGCGAGTGGATGTATTGACCGATGAGGCTCTCTCTGAATACACCAATCAGGAGCTTGCCGCCAAAGTCCAGCTTGACATGATGAACTTCAAAACCATCATGGAAAAGTACCCCTCAACTCAAATCGCAGCCTACGTGCGAAGCCGTTGCGACGGCTATCACGATTATTCACTCCAGAAACGATAAATCTTCTGTCCATATTTTTTTGTACCTTTGTATTGCAATAAGTAGAAAATATATGGAAAAGAGTGCATCGCTTGGATTCAAGTCCAAGTTTATTCATTTTGCATGGCAACACTTATGGCTCCTCATTTCGCTTTATATCATGACCTTAGGTGTCGCTTTGAGTGTTCGAAGCAATATTGGCAGTAGTGTGATATCGTCTCTCCCTATGTCATTTTCACTTGCCGGAGAAGAAGGGGCAGTGCCGGCGCTGACTATCGGAGAGTATACCAATCTCATGAACGCAGTACTTGTGGTTTTGCAGATATTGATATTGCGCCGGCGTTTTGAGTTGATACAATTGTTCCAGTTATTGATAGGAACGGTGTTCGGAGTGCTGATTGACATCAATATGGTCATAACCTCGGTAGCCGATTACTCTACTGTGCCTATGCAGATAACGGCAGCCCTCGCGGGGTGCTCCATACTTGCTTTCGGCATATCAATGGAGATCCTTTGCGGATCGGTGACAATGCCCGGTGAAGGGATTCAGGTGGCTGTATGTCAAGTTACAGGGGCATCGTTTCCCAAGGTCAAGATAATAATCGATACCTCTTTAGTAGTATTGGCAGTATTGAGCTGTTATATTTTTTGGGGAGCTTGGCAGTGGAATATAATTGGCCCGGGAACATTGTTTGCAATGATATATGTGGGATGGCTTGTTAAAATCATAAACAAGAGAATGGCGTGGTTCAACACACTGCTTGATTATCGTCCAGGCTTTCGCCGGTATGTTTACGGTTTGGCCCGCTTCATAAAACGCTGAAATGCCATTTTGGAAATTTGGCGGAATTTTGGTACCTTTGCGGTAAATTTGTAAGGGAAGAGTTTTGTAATCCTCATCGGAGGGCAAAAGGTATAATGCCGGATAAGATGACTGGGTAAAACCAATCATCTTATCCGATTTTTTATATATTATAATAGTGTTAAATATAGGTATGAAGAAGAACAGGCATTTTGATCGTGACAAACTTGACTTTGGCAATGGTAGTATTCCCAAGTTGTTCAAGGCTTTGTTTTTTCCTACACTTGTAGGTATGGTGTTCAACGCTGTGCTCACTGTTATCGATGGTATTTTTGTAGGGCAAGGTGTAGGTGCTAATGGTATTGCAGCTGTCAATATAGTGGCACCGTTGTTTATGGTTGTGACAGGCATAGGCTTGATGTTTGGTATCGGCTCGTCGGTCGTTGCCAGTATACGGTTGGCAAATAAGGAGTTTAAAGTTGCTAACATAATTACTACCCAGGCATTCCTTATCAGCACTATATTGACGCTGCTTATTTCCATACCATGTCTTATCTTCCCTACCGCGACAGTCAGGATGCTTGGATGTAGCGATATTCTGCTCCCTCTTGCCATAGACTATTTAGTTTGGCTCGTTCCGGGGCTGGTCTTCTTGTTGATTCAATGTGTAGGCATGATGCTTATAAGACTTGACGGATCTCCGAAGTATGCAATGTGGTGTAATGTCATCGCAGCAACGTTCAATATCGGCCTTGATTATTTACTCGTGTTTCCTATGGGGATGGGAGTAATGGGTGCGGCATTGGCAACCTCGGTAAGTTGCACCTTGGGAGGTATAATGGTGTTGTATTATTTCTTGCGAAAGTCGGAGACGTTGAAATTCTATCGGCTTGAAGCCTCGCTTGCAAGTTTGTCATTGACACTACGCAACACGCTTTATATGGCAAAGATTGGCTTCGCGGCATGTCTTACAGAGTTGGCTATGTCGGTAATGATGTTGACTGGTAATTATGTGTTTATTACAAATCTTGGAGAGAACGGTGTGGCGGCGTTCAGCATCGCTTGCTATCTGTTCCCGGTGATTTTTTCCATGAGCAATGCTGTGGCTCAATCGGCTCAGCCTATCATCAGTTTTAATTATGGATCAGGCAACTGGCAAAGAGTGTCCCGGTCGCTGAAAACGGCTCTTGTGGCTGCATTGGTTTGTGGTGTGTTGGTGTCGTTACTTGTTGCCGGTGGTACAAAATGGATTGTCGCCATGTTTCTCACGTCATCGTCTGAGGCTTACGCGCTTGCCTGTCATGGGTTGCCTGAATTTGCCCTTTGTGGAATTTTCTTTGCATTGAACATAGCTTTCATCGGTTACTATCAGAGTCTTGAAAAAGCCTATCGGGCAATCATTTTCACATTGCTCCGGGGTGTGATTTTTATAGTCCCGATGTTTGTTTTCTTACCTCGTCTCATCGGGGGGACAGGAATGTGGTTGGCGATCCCTGTGTCAGAGCTATTGACACTCATAATCATTGCAATAGATTTTGGATGTAATCATAGTAAAATCAAGGCTGAATGATTGCCCGTTCAAATTTTTTTTTGTGGAGTCGTGCAAGATTTTGTGAGTGTAGGGATTTAATGAGTAGAAACAGCAAAATAATAACTTATGAAACGATTAAATTTTCTTATTGGAGCTTGTTTAGTTGCGATTGTTCCACTTATTCATTCATGTGATTCAGATGATGATAAAAAGTATCTGCTTCTACAGCCTACCGCATTGGTTACCGTTTGTCCTCAACCCGATGAAACGGTCGTTTTTCAACTGAATGATACAGAGCAGCTTCTTCCGGTCAACTTGAAAAAATTGCCTTACGGTAAAAAGGAAGTTCGTGCTCTGGTAAATTATTCTCCTGTTGAAGAGAAATCCAATGCTTCTATCGCGCATGTCAAAGTGAACTGGATTGACAGTATTCGCACCAAGATGCCTGTGGCGTTTAACGCTGCCGATGCTTCAAAATATGGTAACGATCCTTTGGAGATTGTTAAAGATTGGGTGACTGTGGCTGAGGATGGTTACCTCACACTTCGCATACGCACGATATGGGGACAAAGAAATATTCCTCATGTATTAACGCTTACCTATGGTCAGAACCACGATAATGAGATGGAATTTGTGTTGCATCAGAACGCAAATGGTGATGTGGCGGGTGTTATGGGTGATGCACTTATCGCTTTCAATCTAAATAAGTTCCTGTCAGATAAGCAAACGCCTGCGAAGATAACATTGAAGTGGAATTCTTTTTCGGGGGAGAAAACAGCCGAGTTAACGCTTAATGCCAATCGTAAGCCGGCTACGACAGCCGTTGTAAATAATTTTAAAAACAATAATGTGGAGTAACACTATTGAAATTATTGGTTCGGTGTAAAATTACCGATATGTTGCTATTGGAGGGGATCATAGTCCCCTTCTTTTTAAATTACCCGAATTCAGAATGAGTATAGCCCGGAGTGACTCTTTGACAGAGATGGAGATTGTCACAGACATTCTCAATGGAGATATTTCAGCTAAGAAGTATCTCTATTGTCAATTTGCACCATACCTGACAGGAGTTTGCTGCCGCTATATTTACGAACAAGAAGATGTAAGGGATGTGCTTCAGGATAGTTTCTTGAAAATATTTGCATCGATAGATTCTTTTCAATACCGGGGCCCGGGTTCACTCAAGGCATGGATGTCACGTATAGTTGTGAATGTGTCGTTGAAACATCTTAAATCGGTGTGTCGTTTTGATTTTGTTCCAATAAATGATGGCGATGACATTATGGACGAAGATCCTGATATTGAAGGAATACCACTGTCGGTGTTACATAAGATGATACGAGAACTTCCTGTCGGGTATCGTACGATACTCAATCTATATGTCTTTGAGGATAAAAGTCATAAGGAAATTGCTGAAATTCTCAATATAACCGAGAGTACATCGGCATCACAATTTCATAGGGCAAAGAAAATATTGGCCGAAACAATCAAAAAGTATAATTACTCAAATCTGTCCATCGCTTATGAAAGATAAATGGTTAAATGGTTTACACGACCGCATGTCGGAGTTTGAGATGGATCCCATCGATAATCTGTGGGAAGAGATTGAGAAGGCTGAGATGCGCCGTGTTTCTACTCCAAAGAGACCGTTGGTAATTTGGTTAAAGCGAGTGTCGGCTGTTGTTTCAGCGGCCTCGGTTGTTGCAGTCTTGACTTTTTATTTACATGATACCTCGGTTTTTGATATGTCACTCCCCGAAGATGGAATAGCTTTAGACAATATTGAAGGGTCGGAGCATGTCATTGCCGTGCCACCGGCTATAGCTACATCAGCAATCAATATGCAAAATGCTGCCGTATCATCGACTGAAGCGACTATTCATAAGTTTATCCCGGTCGTAGATCCATGTAATGAACAAGAAACCGTGCAGGATCAATCAGGTAGCTCTAACAATGTAGTTGTCGATAACAATGATATTAAGCAGGAGGATATTTCTGCCGATACCGTGATTATTCATAGAGGAAAAACACCGGCTGTCGACAATAGTAGAAACAACCGGAATCCAGGCTGGCTGCTCGCTCACACAAACCGTTCTCATTCAGGACTGTCGATTGGTGTGTATTCATCGGGAGGAGTGAATTCCAACTATACCAGCATAGGGCATAGTGATGATATTATAGTAGCCGGTTTTGAAGGTACTGAGTGGGAGGATAGCCCCATGCTCGGTATCTTACTTTACAATAAGGGCAAAGAAATCTCGACCAGAATCAGGCATCGCCAACCTATACGTGCCGGTGTATCATTTACATATAAGTTAAACGAGAGGTTAGGCATAGGTTCAGGATTGACATACACCAACTTGACATCTGATCTTACAAGTGGTAGTGATGTTCATTATTTATCAGGACGGCAGATGTTGCACTACATCGGTATTCCGGTGAATGTATCATATGATTTGTTCAGGTGGAAGCGGTTCCAGCTATATGTTACATCAGGTGTCCTTGCCGAAAAATGTGTGAGTGGAAAAAGCGAGACGGGTTATGTAATAGACAATTCCACTCGGCAAAGCAAGACAGAGGAAGTTGAAAATAAACCTTTCCAGTTTTCAATAAATGCTTCTGCCGGTATTCAGCTGAATATCACCAATGCGATAGGTCTCTATGCCGAGCCCGGAGCTATATATTACTTCAATGATGGTACTGAAATTCAGACAATCTATAAGGACAAACCTTGGAATTTCAATCTTAATCTTGGATTGCGGTTCACTTTCGGGCAGTAAAAGTCATGTGACATACAGGTCCTTAGAGTGTGTTTGAAATTAACTCGTATTAAGATTGAGAGTCAATTTCAAACACATTCTTAGAATCGGCAGGTCATGCCAAATCCGAAGGTCTGTACCGGTGATGCCGGCAAGATGTATGATGATAATTCCACCTTTGATTTTTCAGGTGTTATTTTTCTACATGGATTGTCGGCAAACAAGCCAACGACTTCATTTACAGGATCGATCAGGAACGCGACTACATTGCCTAAAAATTTTGACCCTGCAAGAGTATAACCTTGCTCAACGATACGTCGTTTGAGATGATAGAATCCTTCTCCAATGGCACTGCCTACTAATGGTGTTATAAGCATATCCTGTAGTGACGGTTGTTCCATAAAAGCCTCAATGCCGAATTCCCATCCTATATTGGAAATAATACTGCAATATAGTAGGGATTGCCACATGTTGAATCCGCAACTCCGCGCCGACATGAAATATACAGCACCGGCATAAGGATGAAGTATATAATTGAAATAGAACTTGTCTTTATCCCATGCAGGGCCTTTCTTTATCACATGGTTATGCCAACGTTTGAATAAGGGAACATCCTGCAATTCGGCTCTGTTCCATGAAGTGGCATCTTCGGGCAAACATTCAAGCACAATCAGAGTCCCGACAAACGCACCGCTCAGTGTAGCGGTATTTATCCACATCCTGTGCCAATCGGGAGCCGTTCCTGTAACACTATATGGCAATTCATAAATATTCTTTTTATCAAAAGTTGATTTTTTTACTATTGTAACGGTATCAGAATCAAGTTTCAGAGTCTGAGCCGACATCAAAAACGGTAAAACCGACAGTAGGGTGATTATTATCTTTTTCATTAGCTGATCTTGATTAGTACATTCTATTCATTGTCTCTTTTCGTTGCAAATTTCTGTATATTTATTTAAACCCATGTGTTCTAAAATTCTCCAAAAATAGCCTTAAAGTACCTATGAAATGAGGATAAGCCTTAATGGAAATAATATGCGACAAAATGGACAATGCAATTCAGGACTATGATTTTGGAACACGGAAAAATCCATATTGATAAGTTTGACGGCAATGCTGTGAATCGTTTGGTTATCGGCTTAAATATCACTATCTTTGCGATTGTTTTTTTAACACCATAGTGATGATCGCTGATAAATACTTGTCTTACTATAAGCGAATTATAAAGCTGGGGTTGCCTATACTTATAGGTCAGCTAGGCATGATTGCAGTGGGGTTTGCTGACAATATCATGGTTGGGCAGCATTCTACTCCTGAGTTGGCGGCGGCCTCGTTTGTGAATAATTTGTTCAATGTAGTTCTATTTATGTGCATTGGTTTTACCTATGGATTGACTCCGCTTATAGGTGCATTGGCAGCGCGTGGTAAAAAGAATGAGATAGGTCGTACGCTGTATACCGGACTAAAGGTTAACTTAGTGTTTTCTGTCGTGGTAACAGCCATTATGTTTGGCGTTTATACTCAAATTGATCATATAGTAAAAGAGGATGCTCTCTTGCCTCTCATACGTCCTTACTACTTGATTTACCTGGCCGGATTAATACCGGTAGTAATATTCAATGTTTTTTCCCAGTGGAGCTATGCTATTGGAAATACCGTTATGCCAACAGTTATAGTGTTGATTTCCAATGTTGTTAATGTGATAGGTAATTACATTCTTATTTTTGGACATTGGGGATTACCCGAGATGGGACTGACCGGTGCCGGAATATCTACGCTCGTTGCCCGTGTTTTGTGTATGGTGTTGATTATCGCAGTGTTTTGTGGCGTAAAGCAGAATGGAGCCTATCGCGTAGGCTTCTCAAGGGCTGTTCCTGTATCTACCACAGCCAAACGTGTGATCGCTACATCCTATCCTATAGCGTTGCAGATGGCAATGGAAACGGGATCTTTTTCTGGTGCGGCAATTATTGCCGGGTGGTTGCCCGATAGCACATTGTCGCTGGCAGCGTTCCAGATTCTGATAATAGTTGGTACGCTTGGTTTCTGTGTATATTACAGTATGGCGATGGGAGTAACCGTGTTGGTTGCCAATGCTACAGGAGTCGGTGACCGTGTGGCCATGAGACGAATAGGGTGGGCCGGTTATCATGTGATTTTAGCGATAGCCGTTTGCAGTTGTACTGTTTTTCTTTGTTGTGGGCGCACGATGATTGAATTTTTCAGCGATAACGATATCGCTTTGACCGAACTCGCAGCCGCCCAACTATTCCCATTGGTATTATATCAGCTTGGCGATGCTACTCAGATTAACTTTGTGGGTGCACTCAGAGGCACTTCGAGAGTAATGCCTATTTTATGGATAGCCTTTGTAAGCTACATACTGGTGGGGTTGCCATCGACATGGTTCCTTGCCATGCCTATGGGAATGGGACTAAGAGGTATATATCTGAGTTTCTCACTTTCACTGTTCCTTGCCGGTGGACTCTGCCTGTATTATTTCATGAAGTATACCGGTAAGCGATATTTCAGTGTGTAACATAATGGCTTTAATATTAAACAACCTCTAAATATTTAATTTATTTCTATGAGTGTAAGAGATTTGATTTTAGGCACAGTGGGTGTCATTGGTTTGGTCGGTTGCAGTACCTCGACCGGTAACCAAGTAGTGGAGATTGGCCGCGAAACCATGATCGATAAAGTAAAAGGAGCTTGGGCCGGCAAGATGATAGGCGTGATGTATGGACGCCCGATGGAGTTTGCCTGCAACGACCGTATGTATACCGATTCGATATATTGGAGTCCCGAGAATGTTACCGGCTCGTTATTGGAAGACGATATTTACGGCCAGATGTGCTTCATGTCGACCATCGACCGACTGGGGCTTGATGCTCCGATCGACTCTCTCGCCCACGACTTTGCCTATGCCGGTTTTGACTTGTGTCATGCCAATTTGCAGGGGCGTAAAAACTATCTTGATGGATATCGCGGAGCTGAAATCTCAACTCCGGCCAACAATATTCACTGTGATGATATCGATTTTCAGATTGAATGTGACTTCATAGGTTTTATCAACCCGTGCATGCCCGAGTCGGCCGATTCTTTATGTCAACGGGTAGGGGCGGTAATGGCAGCTGGAGATGGCCTCTATGCCGGTGTTTATCTAAGCACGCTCCACACTTTGGCTTTCAACTGCAATAACATTGACTCGCTCATTGTAAAGGCGCTTGATGCGATTCCGGCCGAGAGCGGTTGTGCTCAGGTTATCAACGATGTACTCGAGTGCTATCGGTCCAACCCCGAAGACTGGACCTTGGCATGGCATCGCTTGAACGAGCGTTGGGCACCCTACGATGTTTGTTCTCCCTACCTCCCATTCAATATAGATGCGAAACTTAATGGTGGATATATTGTAATGGGTCTGCTCTATGGCGGTGGCGACTGGACCAAGACTATGAATATCACGGTAGGCTGTGGTCAGGACACCGACTGTAACACCTCCAATGCGGCAGCCGTATTAGGTATAATTGGTGGATATGATGCTATTCCCGATATTTATAAATCACATATTCCCGTTATTGGCAATGAACTCTTCAACCACACTCCCTATTCGTTCAACTCGGCGGTCGATGTCACTTTGAAATTAATGGCTCAAAGCATCGGGCGCAATGGTGGCAAAGTAACCGATGATGTCTACAGAATTAATGCACAGACACCGGTGTCGGGCGAATTTGTAGCCGGCTATAACGACTTGAAGATGAAAGAAGCGGTGCCTGTGACCGATACCGATCGTTGGAGATTCACCGGAAATTGGATCGACTGGGCCTATGGAGAGGGAGATAACGATCCATACAAAGTATCGAATACGTCAGGTGACAAGCTCGAGATAGAGTTTGATGGCACAGGTATATCATTGCTTGGAAGCTGGAATGTTGATGGTGGTCGAGCAC
>CANOKG010000046.1 GCA_947566655.1 uncultured Muribaculaceae bacterium
CACATAAAATTGACACTCGATCTTAATACGAGTTAAAACCAGACAGGCTCTAAGATTATGCCTTTAGCACATCTCAACATAGGCTCTAATCAAGGAGACCGACTCGGCTACATTAACCGGGCGATCTCCTTGATCGATTTAATGGCTGGTCGTGTTGTAGCCAAGAGCGACTTTGTTGAATCAGAACCTTGGGGTTTTGATTCGGTCAACAGGTTTTATAATGTCGGAGTCAACATAACGACCGATCTTGAACCTGAGAAGCTGCTCGATAAGCTTCAGCAGATAGAGCGAGAGATAGCATCTGAGCCCCATCGCAACCCCGACGGCAGTTATCGGGACCGGCCTATAGATATAGATATAATATTGTATGGCGATGTGATTATGTCAACCGAGAGATTGACGATACCACATCCCCACATGTGTGAGCGAGACTTTGTCATAAGGCCCCTGCTTCAAATTTCTACCACCGGTCAATTTCCCGGACTCAATCAGTAGAATCTATACAAATTCTTCAAGAACGTTCCATGTTAAAAAGTTTTTGTACCTTTGTGGCCTGAAAGAATCTAAAAAAACAAAGATCAATATAACTAAAGAACACTAAGAGCCTGTCTGGTTTTAACACACTAAAATAGTTATATTAAAGAATGAATGATTGTATGAATATGTTTCGCATTAATCTTGAGCCCAATTTTGGCTATTTTTCTAACGTGCATCGGTCGTGTAGCTCGCTACACTCCCTCTTTACGTTAAAAAAATATCTCAAAATTGACTCTCAATCTTAATACGAGTTAAAAGTAAACAGACTCTAAAAACATTTGTTACTTCTGAACTTTTTGTCTTTTTGTATCTACGGGATAACAAAAGCAAATCGCTACTAATTTCAAATTCCTAATTCATAGATATATGTCTACTAACACTGTTGATAATCAACGTAAAGTAACTACCTTGCGTCTGGCCGAGATGAAGGCTCGCGGAGAGAAGATAGCGATGTTGACGGCCTATGACTATTCGATGGCCAAACTTATTGATGAAGCCGGTATGGATGTAATCCTTGTTGGTGACTCTGCTTCCAATGTGATGGTAGGTAATGCTACCACATTGCCTATGACGCTGGATCAAATGATATATCATGCCCATAGTGTGGCTAATGGTGTTAAACGTGCTCTTGTCGTTTGTGATATGCCATTCGGTACCTACCAGGGAAACTCCAAACAGGCCCTTGCGTCGGCAATAAGAATCATGAAAGAGAGCGGTGCCGAGGCTGTCAAGATGGAAGGTGGTTCGGAAATACGAGAGTCGATTGAGCGCATACTTTGTGCCGGTATTCCGGTAATGGGTCACTTGGGCCTTACTCCGCAGTCAATCAATAAGTTCGGTACTTATGCCGTTCGAGCCAAAGAAGAGGCTGAGGCTCAGAAACTTATAGATGACGCCAAAATGCTTGAAGAGATAGGATGTTTTGCTTTGGTGGTTGAGAAGATACCTGCCGAGTTGGCAAAGCGAGTTGCCGAGTCTGTGACTATTCCCGTTATCGGAATTGGTGCCGGAGGTGGTGTCGACGGTCAAGTTCTTGTAATGCACGACATGTTGGGTATAAATAAAGGATTCTCGCCCAAATTCCTGCGTCGCTATGCCGATCTATCTACAGTAATCAATGATGCTGTGGGCCATTATATTGATGATGTGAAACGTTGTGATTTCCCAAATGCAAACGAGCAATACTGATTGTCAATTAGGAGGTTGTTTTAATAGTATACCCTATTACAATACAGCAGAGGCCTGATCTATCGGATCGGGCCTCTGCTATAGGTCGAGAGTGAGTTGGGTGTCAAGCAAGCGAAAGCTCATTCGGTGGTGGGGTGTAGGACCGTGTGTGGCTATCGCTTGTCGATGGGCCTTGGTCTGGTAGCCTTTGTTTACGTCCCAGGCATATTGCGGGTACTCGGCATGAAGTCTCTTCATCTCGTCATCGCGATAGGTTTTTGCCAATATTGATGCTGCCGCTATGTTGGCCAATTTGCCATCGCCTTTGACTATCGTCTGCCACTCTGTATCGTGCCATGGCTTAAATCGGTTGCCATCGACTACTATATGCTCGGGCTTGATTTCCAATTGGTCAAGAGCCCGGTGCATTGCCAGAATAGAAGCGTTCAGAATGTTTATTTCATCGATCTCCTGAGCGCTTACTATTCCTACAGCCCAAGCCAGTGAATTCTGCTCTATCTCATCTCGTAATTTGTAGCGGTTACGCTCGCTGAGCTGCTTGGAATCGTTTAACAACTCGTTGGAATAGTCGGGTGGCAGGATTACAGCTGCAGCATAGACAGGGCCGGCAAGGCAGCCACGGCCCGCTTCGTCACAACCGGCTTCAATAACGCCATGTTTCAGGCACGGTGGTAATATCAGATGTTTCATTTCAGGTTCATCAAGATGCGCCAAGGCGCCGGATACAGGTTATTGGCTCTGTTGCCAAGGTTTTTTACCCATCCAAGCGGTTGACCGGAGTGGGTAAGTAATACAAATCCGCGCGGTGTACCTTCGGGTAGTATTACAGAATCGCGGTGCAGGTAACTCAACGCTGTATCGGTGTCAATTTCTACTTCGGGTAGAGAGCCGCGCCGATAAATGGTAGAGAGAGCCAATCCTTGGGCGGGGATATAGTCGTGGCCTTTTACGGTAGCAAGATGTGTGCCCGGCATTATAACATCGAGGGAGTCAATAAGTTTGCCGGTGAGTTTTTTCCATCGAGAGTCAATTCCATAGATCTCATCACCCATAGTTGTCAAGTGTAGTTCGGAAGGGATCCATGCGGGCAGTTTATCGGTTGAGGTTTTGCCGGGTCGCTCTTTACGGGGGGGGGCCTGTTTTGCCGGTTTAGGATCACCATTTTTTCTGATAACGGCTATGAATAGCCCTTCACCCTCCACACGATGGGGCATGAAGCGATAGCACGGGTAGGGGGTCTCTATACCGGGCAGGATCTCGGGATATAGTGTGGAATCCACTTCAACAGGCTCCCCACCGAGATTGTTAATGATATAGTCGATAATTTCTTCGTTTTCAGAACGGTTGAAAGTGCACGTGCTATAGATGAACAGTCCACCCGGTTTAAGTGCGGGCCAAAGGTTATCGACAATCTCATGTTGTCGTGACGCGCACTGCGATACGAGTCCCGGTGTCCATTGTTTCACGGCTTCTTCATCTTTTCTCATCATTCCCTCGCCCGAGCATGGCACGTCGGCCGAGATGATGTCGAAAGTTTCGCGTAATTTGGTGATACGGCAGGTGTCGCCACGCGATACAATACAGTTGGGGTAACCCCATTTGCTCACATTTTCCTTAAGAATTTCAGCACGTTTATAGTCCCACTCGTTGGCTACCACCATAGATCCGGCCGGCAAGCTATCTATCGCAGTTGTGGTTTTCCCACCCGGTGCCGCGCATGCGTCCAAATAAACAACCGGATCTTGCCGATCAGCTAAAATAGTGTCGAGAATATGTCCAAGGAACATTGATGACGCGTCTTGAACATAATAGAGTCCCTGATGAATGGCAGGATCGAGCGTGAATTTAGGTCTGTCGCTTAAATAAAAGCCATTTTTTTGCCAAGGTACTTGTTTCCCGGGTGTTCTCCACCCAATTGCAAGTGTCGTGTTTTTGGCGCTCCATTTAGCCTTATTCAGCCTTATTGATGTTGAAGGATCGGTGTTCTCAAGCGATTTGATCAGTCCGGCCACGCGAGGTTCTTTTTCGGCGAGCTTTTCTATCTGTTCAATGAACGGTTTAGGTAGTGGCATGGTACAGCAGTAATAAAGGTGGGGGATGATTGTCAATAAACGAGGGCGAAGTTATCGACCCAGAGTGTTAGTCCGACAGTACCTATATAGGCTGTTCCCGAGGCTGCCGATGCCATCACGAGCATGTGGGTCGGGGTAGCGTCGGGCGAGTCCCAGCCAACCTCTTTCACCGGAACCATCTGGCCCTTGCTGTTGCGGGCGTAATAGGATTTTTCTTCGGGAATAAGTCCCATATAATCACGATATTCGGGATCTTCGGTTATATTCCCATATTTCACATCTATGCGATGCTTGTTGACCCAGCCGTTGGTAGTCTTTCCATATCGTTCGCGACCTGTACCGACTCTGTTGGCATACAGGTTGCCCTCAGCGTCTTCCCAGCGGCGTTGCAGTATGATATATACCTCGGCATTGTCGTGGCCGGGGTAGGTTTTCTTGCGTCCGAAACCGCTTGAATAAGTGCGTTCATTGGAATCGGGCATGTAGAGCTTATAGTCAAATTGCAAAGCTTTCGGGCGCTTGTTGAAAGGTATTCCCATAGCCATGTTGCTGTATGGATTTTTGGTAGAGGTTATAGGCTCTATCATCTCTCCAAGGAATATGGATCCTCCCACCAATACATCGATATTGATAAGTCCTATCACTTTGACGCGCTCTATCATTGTGCTGAGTTTGGCCGCACGGTTGCCCGTTTCGCGGCTATCGGGGAATACGGCGTTGGAGCCTTTGGTAATCCCTTTGACATGAGCAAGTACGTTACATGTGCCCCATGGTGACCCTCCTTTGTTTTTGTAGGGGACGTTGCCGATAACGGTATCGTTGGGGGCAATGGCATAAAGGGTCTTATCGTTACCTCCTATAATTATGCTTTCGGGAATGATGCGCACTTCCCATCGGTTCATATCGCCATATGATATAGGAACTACAGTCTCGGCTTTCGCCGATATTGTTAAAAGTAGTATTGATAGTATCGAGGTAATGGTTCTCATAGGTGTTATTTATTAAACATACTCTTAATTAAGATGCAAAATTAACCAATTCATGTTAAATCAATATAATTTTGGATATATTGACCATAAATTGAGCTGTTAGGGCAACATGGTGCTATTTGAGCAGATTTGTAACGTAGGGTGTGGGTCTGATATCGTTGGCCTGGCTGAGGTATTGGGTGGCGAGATCGCGCGATTGGATATCGAAGCGGTCTTGTTTTGAAAGATCGAGATAGTAATTACCTAACACTAAGAGTGCGTGGTAGTTATTTTTGTCGATACTTATAATTTTATGATAATTCCCTATCGCTTTGACATTATCACCTAATATGAAGTACCCATCGGCCAGCGAAGTGAGGAATTTAATGTCATCGGGCATCCCGTCAAGCATTACTTGTGCATATTGTACCATTCCTTGGCCATCGCGTCGCCAGGTGTAATAGTCGAGAAGGCGTGATTCAATGTTGCGGCGCAACCATGTGAATGTTGTTGCGGCGCGCTTCAGAAATTGTTCATAAAGGAGGGCTTCACCATGTTCGAAAGCCAGGCGCTGAACATTGTCGTAGAGACTGTCGAGGGGAATCAGAGCTTTTGTCGACTGTTCAAGAAGTTGCATTTCGCGGTCAGCTTGTCCACATAATGCCGATGAGATGATGGCGTGGCTGTAGTTGTCGGTTATCGATGGACGTTCGTCAATCATAAGCGTATACATAGCCAATGCGCTGGCCCACTCTTCGTTGTCGTAGAACAGTGTCGCTTTCTTCTGTAGTGTGTCATAACCTGTGGCACCGCAGTGAAATGCCATCGAAGCAGCAAATGTCAGTAATATCAGTATAGATCTCATCGTTTCAATAGGTTCTTTAATGTGATGCCGCGTAGCTCCAATCTTGCTACAAGAGCAACGTACATCAATATCAACAAAGTTCCCAATCCCAAGTTCATCAATTCATTCTCCCCCTTTATCAATTCACCGAGTCCATATAGCGCCAGGGCCGCGACGGCATATGTAAGCAGGCGCCCCAACCGGTATGGTACTTTGAATTTGTACTGACCTATTATATAGCTTAGTATCATCATCATGCCATAGCATGATATCGCTGCCCAAGCACATCCCATGTAGCCCATTCGAGGTACTAACAATATGTTTAGTGTTACAGTGATCGCAAGTCCTATGATTGAGAAATATGAACCCCATATCGTCTTGTCGGTTAACTTATACCATATCGACAGGTTGAAGAAGACGCCGAAGAATAGTTCTCCAAGCATGATTACAGGAACCACCTTAAGTCCTTCAAAATAGGCCGGGCTGATAAAGTAACGTAATACCGGCAGGAACTCCATGACACCTAGGAAGATAAGGAATCCCACCGCTACAAACCACGTCATGACACGGGAGTAGTCGTTGAGTTTCTGTTCAATTGTCATTCCGCCTTCCCGATGTTTGGAGAATACAAACGGTTCGTAGGCAAATCTGAATGCCTGCAGAAACATTACCATGATAACAGCCACTTTATAACAGGCTCCATAGATACCCAATTCGCTCATAGCTTGATCGTGATCGCTCTCAAGTATTGGCAGCAGTATCTTGTCGATAGTTTGATTCATGATGCCGGCAAGGCCCAAAATAAGCAATGGCAGCGAATAACCGAGCATTTCGCGAAGTAATTTGCCGCTGAATGAGTAGCGTTCGGCTCGAAGCTCGGGGAGTAACAAAAGTAGTGTAGCTAGGGAGCATATAAGGTTGGCCAAGAATATATAACCTATCTCGGGTGTTATGCCCCACAGCCATGGACACACCTTGATAAAGAACAGGTTAAGGGCTATGTTGAGACCTATGCCTATTAATTTGACTGAAGCAAATCGGTAGGGACGCTTTTTGTAGCGCAGGTAGGCAAACGGTATGGAAGTGAAGGCATCGGCCGCTACGGCAATCGCCATCATCCATATATACTGTGGGTTGTCACCATAGTCGAGAGCCCGGGCAATGGCAGGAGAGAATAATGAGGCTATTATTGCAAATATTACCGATGTCGCGCCAACGGTTATTAACGTTGTTGTGTAGACTTGGGACGGTGATTTCCACCGTTCATGGTTTGTAAAACGGAAAAATCCTGTTTCCATGCCATAGGTTAATAGAATCAGCACTACAGCAACATAAGAATATAGGTTGGTAACGATACCATATTCACCGGTTTGGGTGAATGTGTAGGTATAAATAGGAACGAGCAGCCAGTTTAGCAAACGTCCAACTATGCTGCTCACCCCATATACTGCGGTATCTTTTACAAGTGACTTAAGAGATGCCAAGATAAAAAATTTTAGTAGTGTGTTTAAACGAAACAGGTGAAAGGTCGATACTCCAATTCCTAATTCTTTGCAAAGCAAAGCGGCCAAAGACCGATGACCTCATTCAAATAGCCCTCCAATGTTATCGTTATTGAATTGGCCTAAGTGCCGGTAGGCAAGGTCGGTGACTTCTCGGCCGCGAGGTGTGCGTTTTATGAAGCCCTCTTTTATAAGATACGGTTCATAAACCTCCTCGATGGTGCCGGGATCTTCACCTAAGGCTGTGGCTATAGTGGTGATACCTACCGGTCCACCCTTGAATTTGGTTATTATTGTTGTCAAGATCTTGTTGTCGACTTCGTCAAGGCCATACTTATCAATGTTCAATGCCTCGAGCGCCATTCGTGCTATCTCGGGATCGATTGAACCGTTACCTTTAACCTGGGCAAAATCACGTACACGACGCAGGAGTGCGTTGGCAATGCGGGGCGTACCTCGCGATCTCATCGCTATCTCGTGGGCAGCCTCGCCTGTTATACCTACATTAAGGAGGCGGGCCGATCGTGCTATGATGCGTTCAAGAACCTCGTGATCGTAGTATTCCAAGTGACAATTGATGCCGAAACGGGCTCGCAGAGGAGAGGTCAGAAGTCCACTTCGCGTGGTTGCGCCAATCAGAGTGAAAGGTGACAGAGTAAGCTGTACACTGCGTGCTCCGGGGCCCTTGTCGATCATTATATCTATTCGATAATCTTCCATTGCCGAGTAGAGGTATTCTTCGACCACAGGGCTAAGACGATGAATCTCATCGATAAACAGCACATCGTTCTCTTCGAGCGATGTAAGAATACCAGCGAGGTCGCCAGGCTTGTCGAGTACCGGGCCAGAAGTGACCTTGAAGCCTACGCCAAGCTCGTTGGCTATGATATTGCTTAGGGTGGTTTTTCCCAGTCCGGGAGGACCATACAGCAATACATGGTCGAGAGCCTCGCCTCTCATTCGGGCAGCCTCGACAAAAATCTTCAGGTTGTCAACTACCTTGACTTGGCCGCTGAAAGCGTCAAATTGGGAAGGTCTCAGTGCACGCTCAATATCGATGTCGCTATCGTTTGACAACCTCTGGGAACGTATGTCAAAATTGTCACTCATCGAGAACTGTTACAGGTAGGTATCTCCGAATTTCTCTTTCGCGTCATTTACCATCAGCTTGATGCGCTGCTCTTCGGCTTTGGGACATATCAGTAATACGTCGCCGGCATCGGCTATGATGTAGCCTTCGAGTCCGTCTACTACCACAAGCTTGCCATTGTCTCTCACTGCAAAGATATTATTGTGGGAGTTATAGGCTATGATATTGCAATTCTGGGTGACATTGCCATCTTTGTTGCGAGGTGAGTTGTCGTAGAGAGCACTCCATGTCCCGAGGTCGTTCCAGCCGAAGTCAACACATTCAACGTATACATTTGATGCTTTCTCCATTACGGCGAAGTCGATCGAGATGCCCATACACGATGGAAATTTACTGTTAATGAAATCGATCTCGGCCGGTGTGCCATAGAGTTCTGCACCTTGTTCGAAAATGCTGTTGATATCACCGGCATGTTCAGCCAGTGCGTTTTTGATTGAGGATGCTTTCCAAAGGAATATGCCCGAGTTCCAGAAAAATTCACCGCTTTCAATAAATACTTCGGCCAACTCGCGGTTGGGCTTTTCGGTGAATGTTTTTACTTTAAGGATACCGGGTTCGACTTCACGCCCTATCTGTATGTAGCCATATCCCGTTTCGGGACGCGATGGTTTGATGCCAAGTGTGAGGAGAGCATCGTTGTTTTCTACAAATTCAAAACCTTTTACGATGCTTTCTTCAAACGCGCTCTCTCTCGTTATAAGATGGTCGCTCGGTGTCACTATCATGCTTGCCTCGGGGTCGAGTGCCGCTATGTGATGTGCTGCCCAAGCTATGCAGGGTGCGGTATTGCGGCGTGCAGGCTCCAGAAGTATGCGGCTTTCATCGATTTCGGGCAGTTGTTCTTTTACCAGAGGCGCATATTGAGCGTTGGTAACTACTAAGATGTTTTCCTTGGGAATGATAGGAAGTACGCGGTCAAAACTCATTTGCAAGAGAGATCGACCTGTTCCCAGGAAGTCAATAAACTGTTTTGGACGGCTGGTGCGACTATAGGGCCAAAAACGGCTTCCAATGCCGCCACACATGATGACGCAATATCTATGTTTGTTAATCATATTACAGGAGGTGAAAATTGGCTACTAAGGTAATCAATATAATTAAGATTTAAAAATATAGCTTCAAAAATTTGATGTCACATCTTTTGCCATACCCTATTAGGATTGAATTGACCAATATGAGTTTTTTTGAGCATTAGAATTGTAGATCTATATTGAATCGGCATATAAGTCTTGTATTGACCGGTATATTATCTATAGTTCCAGGTATCCAGCCTTGCATCTCTGATATTGCTTCAACATAACGTCTATGTATTTTATGGATATGCTCTTTTGTTGGTGATACCAATTTAACATCGGTGAGTTTACCATCTTTAGTAATAATAAACTCAATAATGATCCATGTCTGTGGTATTTCTTCTCTATCCAAGTTGATATCTGTTAAATCAACATTGTCAATAAGATATTTTAAAATATTGAAATTTGAATGAGAGAGCATCGTGCTATCACTCAATGCTATATTATTAGTGCCAACATATACAGGCTTGCATTTAACCAACGATTCATCATAGACTATTGAATCTGACTTCGACTTGATAGTTTGATGATTGTCAACTTCAAGTAGACCTATGCCATAAATTGTAATAATACTTAAAATTGTATATAGAATATCCATAAATAATATTTTAGTTCATCTAACGCTTTTCCCGATTGTATTAAACCAATAGTTTTGGGGAATCCCATTTCGTGGTATATCAATTTGTTTAAGTATAAAATTTAATTGACCCGGAGTTATTTTATACTGTCTCGTAGATTTAATACTACCATCAATTTTAATCGGGCAGATATTTTGCAATAGAGTCATTAAGATAGTAAGTTCGTTTATTTTCCCGAGTATACAAATATGGTATCAAGAGTGAATCTTGATAAACTCCTACTACATCGGTGGAAACATCCCAATAATGCCATAAAGAATTTGGAACATATTCGTAATCTAAATACACTGTGATCGAATCAGATCTTTTCAGAAACATATTTTCTATTTCCTTTCGATATTTCAATGAATCTTCCAAGAATATAATAAATACCACACCATTCAAAATAAAACCACCATACATTTTATCTTTATGTGATTTTAGTAATTCAAACGACCAGTCGCTGATCACAAAATGATCATACTGATCCTTATGGAGAAACGTCCACTCATACATTTCAGATTTTCGTTCGTGCGACAGACTGTCTAATGCATCATATATATCCATCATTGATGAAAACCACTTGATTGAGTCATGCAAAGTTTGATCTTTTATAAAATCAACGTATGGCAATGAATAAAAAGAAGCCGGTGGTACATTGGGGGCTGTTTCATAGTTTGTTACATAATATGTGCTATTCAAGGAGTCAAATTTTACACTACAAATTGGAACAATGTTAAAGCCGTCTTTACCGTATAAATAAAGCGCACACGATATACATATTAGAAATATTACGAATAGTAATTTTTTCATTCTATTATGATACTTAAATTATTTATTTGATTGTGGTCTGCGTTCATAAACAGTAATCTGTGGTATTTGATCGGTTGTAGGAATATTATAATAATTTATGATGTCTGTTGTTATGTTACCTAATTCCTTTAATTCAGATAGATCCAACTCTTTGTCTTCATAAGTAAGGGCGAATTTGTAGAGAGCGCAAACTTGCATGAATTCAATTTGTCGAAACTCAAAGTCGCGGTTCAATATCAGTTCCTTTCGTTCAACTTCTTTTTCGAATTTTACTATAAAGTCAATTAATTCATCATTGGAATGTCCAATGTGCCGATAATATTTGATTAAATAGAGAATCATTCGATAAAAAGGTTCGCCATCCACTGCAGAACTCTGGTCAGGATGTGTGATTACATACTCCATACAGGGTTGAGGTATTATTGTATATAGATTAGAATTGTCGATAATTGAGATATTGCCTTTCAGTCCATTTTCATTGTATATGAATGAAAATTTCATGTCTGCATCTGCCTTGTCAAATTGAGCTCGATCTTCCAAACAACAATCAGTTCCCCATATTATACTTAAAATGGAGTAAACATTAATATGCATGTTGTTGATTGTTTGAGAAATCTCATACTCAGAGCATCCACATGAGTTGAATATATGATACTTGGATGAATCTAAATCGAAGAAATCTATGCACACCGAGTTCGGCCCTTGACCGAATGTGCTGTTTCGATCGGAAACATCTGATATAACTTCGATATGTCCGCTATCCAATGTAACGCCAACTTTGGCTGTGCAGCATAGGCCTGTAATGACACACAAAATTAAGCATATCATATTCAAGCATCTCCAAATAGTAAATTCAATGATATTCATTAGCCGTATAATTGTAGATCTATATTGAATTGGCATCTAAGTCTTGTATTGACCAGTATCTTATCTATAGTTCCAGGTATCCAGCCTTGCATCTCTGATATTGCTTCACCATGTATTTAAGAGAATTATTGGTTCATATTCATATTAATAACCACTAGTATGAATAAAATTACTTATGAGTATGATAAGTATTGAAGACAATAGGAGTATTTCGATAGTTATTACTATTGTTATTGATATAATCTTTTTAATAATTAGATGGTTAATGATAATAAATAGTATAGTACAAGTCAACACTGCGAAACTATTAAAGATTTTATCCAATATATTAGGAGCTATCTCTATATAATAGGAATAGTTATATATCAAGATTGCATAAAGGCAATATAGATATATGTATACTAAAATTGATTTGAAAATATCTAAAACTCTTTTGGACATCTTATCATTGAATTTGAGGGTTCTCCAGTAGAATAATTATATAGTTAAAATGAGTTCATGTGCTTATTCATAAAATAAATATAGTCAAACTTTGACCAAAGAGCTACATCGCTCATAAACAGCATAAAAAGTGTTAATATTAAAAGGCTCTCATATATTAATAAAATTTTAGTCGGTATTACGCGCTTAATAATAAAATGATTGATAATTACAAAAATAGCATACAATACTATAGCTTTAAAGATCAGCATTACCATTCCTAATGGTTTAGTGACTATACTAATATAATATGAAAAGTATAGAACAAGGCCTGTGAAACAACTGTATAGATATATATAGTAAGCAATTGTTTTATTTAGTCGGATTGCCATTTTAAATACACTTATTTATGAATATACTTACCGCTTGGGTTCCATTTTATTATTGACTTAAAAGCCGTATTGGGGATAGGATCTATGTTACATTTGATATGGCAATCAGTGACAATATTGACTATACCAAATTGTGTAGACAAAGGTGTCGTTGTAATGATTGTTGTTGGTTCTGAAACAGGTATACCAGCCTCTACCATTGTCTCTTGAACTGCTGTAGCACAATTATTAAAGACGATGTCGTATTCGGTGTCGGCAATTCTGGTAAATTCAGACCTCATAAGGGCATCTTGCTCACTGGTTGTGGATATTAGATAACCTTCTTTATAATTGTAGTTATTTATTGAAGTATCTTCCTTTCCCTCCTTTCCATTTGATTTATTATAGTCAGAATTTAAAAATTCTTCGGGAGAATTCCACGCTCCGATTGAAATATCATTAAATGGTCGGCCCCCAGAATGTTCTTTTGAAATAGGACTATACACGTTATTGCCATTAATAGAATAATATTGCCATACACCGTTCTCGTTTTGAATCAGCATTGCTAAGTGCATGCCGTCATTGCCCTTATTTAACACAAAAATGTCTTCGCCGGTAGGGTCGATGTAGGCTATGGGGTTGGCGGCGCAGTAGAGGTAGGGGTTGAGCCAGGGGTAGTCACCGGCCTTGTGGTCGGGTTGATCGAACAGGCCGAGTGTGGGTAGCTGGTTGCGGGCGTGGAAGTCGTACTGGTTCAGCCCCATGCGGGTCTCATGCTCCTTGCCTGAGTACTTGTAGGGGTTACGGCTTGCCCCGGTCGAAGTCACCATCGGTGCCCCGTAGGGGTAGTAGTCGGTGGTCTGTACCGCAACGCCCGCGCTGTCGACCACTGCCCGTATGTTCCCCTGGTAGTCGTGGATGTAGGTGTATACCTTCCGACCTCTGTCAACATATCCCCATGGCAACAGCAACCTTGAAAACAGTCCCGGCTTGCCGTTCTGACCACGCCCGTCGAACACAAATGAATCAGCGTAATAGGTATACTGCGATGTCTGTGTAATACCCTTCTTTGTTACAAGATCATTGGATTGTCTCACCCCATCGGCATAATGGTTGCAGTACATCGTGGTATTGTCCTGTTGAAATATCCCTGATGTAGTCGTCAGATACATTTTCTGAGGTTTGTCAGCCCATGAATAATCGATACCTCTGATTCCCCGCCCACTGTCGGAATACAGGCGCCCATCGGCATCATACTTATAGTCGGAAACCGACGAATCAAAATCGGATGAGTTCTCCAACAATACACTGACATTTGTACTTAGGTACTCTATATTCATAATTTTGAGCTGATAGCATACTGTTACTGAGTTTAAACTTGCACAAAACACTATATACTATAGTTATTATAATCGTACGAGAATGTAGGGGGCAGTAGTATTCCAATTAAATGATCATTCCGAATAACAAACTCTATTGTTTTTCTATACAAAGCAAAATCACCTCTTTGGTATTCAGGGTCAATCTCGGGATAATCCAATTCCTCTCTTGGGTGAACGATAAATATATGTGTTTCAGTATCATGTTTCACTTTCAAACCTTTAAGATTCAAAAAGTCCAACAATTCATCGGTTGTTGTCATGGGTCTAATGTAATCCTTGTTATCGCATACCCACGTCTTTAATTCATCACCGATTCTATCTCCAAACTGGATTCTGTCTGTCAACTTATATAATTTGTCCG
>CANOKG010000047.1 GCA_947566655.1 uncultured Muribaculaceae bacterium
CCGAGACTCCACGTGCCAACTGAGTTACCTTTACAGGCAATTTTCCCAATCTACGATAAATATAGAAGTTGGTGGTGTCACCCTCCATGGTTGCGCTTAAAGCCAAAATGATTTCACTTACACCACCATCAATGACTCTATTTATCAATGAATCTATCTCAAGCTGCTCAGGACCTATACCATCAAGTGGGGATATTAACCCACCCAGAACATGATATACACCATGAAATTGGCCCGTGCGTTCAAAGCAAATCACATCTTTGACATTCTCAACCACACACACAGTTTGCTTATCACGTCGTGGATCGGAACATATATCACAAAGTTCACTCTCTGAAATATTATGACAACAATGACAATATGTAATTTCCTTACGCATCTTTATAATAGATTCACCCAAAGCTAAGGCTTCTGATTGATCGCGCCTCAATAGGTGTAATGCCAACCTAAGAGCCGTTTTTCTTCCAATACCCGGAAGTCGTGACAACTCTGTTACCGCATTTTCAAGCAATGATGAAGCATATTCTCTTTCCATACTAATCAAATAATAAGTTCTCTCATAATTGCATCACTAGTCAACCATTGGCTGGATGGAATAACCAATCGTTGGTCTGATTCTCTTACTAAACTACCACTTTTTATAAGTTTGTCAATCAATGGCTCTATCTTATTGATAAAACGGCCAAATGGCATCGTTGTCAAATGACTTAAATCCAATCCTTTAGAAGTGCGCAATCGCGTGATTAAATAATCATTAAACCGGTTTTCATCGGTTTCTTCATCAATAGTATAAAAGGATTGTCTATTTGATATACAGTTAATATAATCATTTATGCGAGCTTCGTTATACCTTCTCTCCACTCCGTCAAAGCTATGAGCCGAAACTCCAAGACCAAGATAAGGAGTCGAGTTCCAATAACTCGAATTATGCATTGATTCTTTTCCCGGCAGCGCAAAGTTAGAAATCTCATAATGAACATAGCCATCGCCGGTCAACATTCGGTCTACAAGTTCATACATTCCGGTAGCCAGCTGTTCGGTAGCCTCTTCCACCTTACCTGCCATCAGCATGGCATACAGACGGGTACCAGGCTCATAAGATAGTAGATAGGCCGATAAATGGGGTGGCCTAAGTAGTAGAATCTGCTCAACAGTATATTTCAATGATTTGAGTGTTTGCTGGGGTAAACCATATATAATGTCAAGACTGTAATTCTTAAAGTGCTCAGAGATTAATCGAGCTGCGGCAAGCGCTTCAGCCGACGAGTGACGCCGCCCCACTGCTTTCAACTCACCATCTACAAGCGACTGTACCCCCATACTCACCCTATTCACACCTATATTCTTAATCCTTGACAAGAACTCTGGATTCACATCTTCAGGATTCACTTCAATGGTAAATTCCTCCACTTCTCCAAGATCAAATATATCGCCTAATTCTTTTAGAAGTACACCGAGATAATCTGTATCTATTGATGATGGAGTTCCACCACCTATATAAATAGATCTGAACTTTCCATTGATTTCACCTGCACGCAGACGCGCCTCTTCAACTATCGCTTTAATATAACATTCTATTGTTCCATTACAAGGCATCGAATAGAAGTCACAATAGGCACATTTTGCATGACAATATGGTATATGTATGTACAATCCAGCCATGACTATTGCTTACGTAAACATATAGAAGTAAACTTACAATACTTGCACGAATGCTCGTCATCGGTACATTTCAGTTCCATCATTTCACTATCTCCATAGAACAATGGATACAATATCTCATCAAGACGAGACAAAATCACATCATTATATTCTGTAAAATCAATTAAATCCTTTCCTTCAAAATTTATCGCTTCCAGAGGGCGATCCTGACCTATAGACTTAAATCGATAGATAAGAGGTTGCACTAAAATATCTTCTCTATAATATTCTGGATGTTTCTGCAAAAAAGCATTACAGTATAAAAACAACTGTAGTACCGCCTTATTACGAAATCCTTTAGGATTGGCAAAGAGCGTGTCAACATCGGCTTTCAAACTATCGCTACCGGTCTTATAGTCAATAATGCGTAGTATTTTCTTACCATCTGGTCGGGTAACCATGTCTATACGGTCTATCGTATAGTTAAAATTAATTCTAAGTCGCTCCGACAAACATAACATAACCCGTTCACGTTCTTCGGCCGATATAAATGTAAAACAATCATACTCATCTAGTTCATGAGAAAGCATGTTATCGACCATTTTATAGATAATTTTTGAAATTATATCGGCATCGGCAGTTAAAGGGGCCGTATCGTTGGCTTCCCGTTTCAAGAATATTGTATTTATAGCACTTTTAATCTCAGGCTCTATAATTTCACGACGTCTCAAACTATTTATTGTCGAACGGTTGATCAACACCGGTTTTCCGTTTATTTGCTGCCGCGAATACAGCTTTTCGACCACTTGGTGAACGACCAATCCATAAGCCGATTCATCAAAATAATCCTTCACTTCATCACGTTCATAATACCCTTCGACGTAACTTAAAGCAAACTGGAATGGGCAATTGATATATGTATTAATAGCAGTAGCCGACAATGACCGGTTATCCTGATCCTCAAGATAGCTCGACAAAATAGCTCTCCGTGCATGGTCGAGCTTCAGACTTACTTTATATGTATCACCAACATGAAGATTATAGTAGGCAGTGGAATACCTGATAGTGGACGGCTGATATAGATACCTTAACTGGTTGATGTATCGCGATGGTTCCCCACTTGATGTTCCACGTGTACTTGAATCATACAACAGATAAACCTTTTTGGCTCTTGTCAATAAACGATAGAAATAATAGGCCGAAATGCTCTCTTGATGATCAAGTGTAGCCATTCCATAGCCACGCCTTAGTGCTGGCGGGATAAAAGATTTTGTAAAATGCTTTCGTGGAAAAATACGCTCATTCATTGATGTGATTATAACATTATCAAAATCAATTGCGCGTGTTTCGAGTAATCCCATCACTTGCAATCCTTTTAACGGCCGACCTTCAAACGTTACCGTTTCTCCCGATATGATACGCTCTACAAGATGGAATATAGTACTATCACTCATCTCCACATTTAAATCATCAAGATGCCTGTGGTGCAGACGTTGCAATTCGTCAATACCAGCAATATAATGTTTTAGAAATCCAACTTCTATAGCTCCTACTGCACTAAGCCTTTCTTCTACCAATGAATCTTCATCTTCGCCTTTGACATCATCGGGTGAGACTGGGATTAAATAATTAACCTTAACCACATCGAGCAACCACTGCGCAATCTCTTTAAGATAATCGAAAACTTCGCGTGCCGACCGTTTATCGGGTGACAATTTAAATAATGGACGTAGCAGCGCATAACTATCGCTTTCAAGCAACGATAGAGGAACATTAAATAAGCGTTTTTCTGTTATTTCTTTATTCAAAAGGTCACAGGTTTTCGAACTGATAGCCCGTATAATAGGATGAGACAAGACCTGTACGACATCATCCCTGAAATAGGCATTCTCATATTTAAGTTTTCGCGATCGGGTTTGCATTATTCCTATAGCCGACATCAATGATGCCACAGGAGTATACCTCATTGGAAATCCCATCGTTACATTGATATCGGTGATAGCCGATGGTATCGAATTGACTATTGGTGTACACAAATTTTCATCAGGAAGGACTATCGCAGTTGAAATCAAAGTCTTATCATTGACGCCATCAATATTTATCAACTTTTTTAAAATACGCGATACGACCTTTGTCTCTCCTATTGTAGTAGGAACCGCAATCACTTCTATGCGAGGCCAATCGGTCAATCGTTTGTTCATAAATGTTACATCGGCAGGCGACGGGAACTCTTGTATATACTTTTTTAGGAACCGAGTCGCACGATTATTTTCATCAGAAAATGCCGGTGAAGCATAATCCCAGAAAAAATCTGCGATATGCTTCGTTTTCATTATAGAAAATATCTTTTCCTCTACAGTTGACAAGACATTAAAGCCCACAAATACATATCTATTGTATGGTAACTCACCGGCAGGAGTCACTTTCAGTGATTCATAAGCTCTTCGATACAACATTCCTTGGTAGGCGAGCCCTCTTTTCTCCAACTCAGCATTAAACCGTGTATAAAGTTCACTCATCACCTGCCAAAGTTTTATAAAAGAAGCAGTGGATACCCTATCACCATGATCGCTGCCAGTGCTTACATGCACGGCGTGATTCCAGAACTCAGTTACGCCTTTAGGGGCTCTTTGTTCGCCCCAGTATCTTTTTATAATTTCGATTTGTTCGGGCGTAAGATAGTTGGAACTGATCTCCTTCAGTGATTCAATATTGTGAAATATCTCAGCCGGATCAACCATATACTTATCGACATCGGTAAAATCGGTCAACAAGATATCGCCCCAGAATTGGAATTTATTAAAGTCAACCGGCTCTGATTTACTATCGACATCAATCGACTCAGAAACTATTTCGCAATAACAACGATATAGAATCAACAATTGCTCAATTCGAGTCGCCTCAACAAGCTGAATCATCTCAGCCACGAAATCACTGATAGTCAATACCTCTGGATGAATAAGCGGATGTTTTTCCCTCTCTGCAGCTTCTGCGAGAAAGTGATTAAAGAAAACTCCGGCACGCTTATTGGGGAACACGAAACAAAAATCGGTTATTTCATTTTTATAACGTGTAATATAATAATCAGCAATTTCTTGAAGTAATGGTTTCATTGACGTAGGTGCATGATTACTCTTACCGCAAAATCAAACATTATCACTTTTGCGTTACCATTGGCCTTGATATCCTTTATCGTCTGTTCCAATCGCGAGGTCAAAGTCAATACGTTACGTTCATTGATGAACTTATAGAAATTACGGGCAAACGCGTTTTCATCTACTGTAAGATAATTCAGCTTAGGTATTGCAAGTCGATATACAAAATTTTCACGTACTTGATCAAGACAATAGCTTAAAAAATCGATGGATCCTTCTCGACCGAGAGCGGCAACTTCATTAGCCCAAACCCTCAGATCCGATACTTTTTTCTGATAAGCCAATCTCATTAATCTCATGAATAAATCAAGAAACTCTTTCTGGTGATCCATATTACCAACCCTATAATCGGCTTGTAATATGCTGCCATCGGCCAAGTGAGCAATAGCTACGGCATCTTCATGGGGTAATTGGTATTTCTCTTCTACATACTCAGCGACTGTATCATCACTAAGGCGTAGCATCTCTATACGTTGTGTACGCGAAAAAATTGTTGGCAATATTGACTCAGCATCATTACTCACCATTATAAACATCGCGTCACCAAGAGGTTCCTCTATTAACTTCAGCATTTTATTGGCGCACTCCTCACCCATGCGCTCGGGAAGCCACATAATAACAATTTGACGTCCGGTGTGCGATGTAAAATTGAGTTTTCTAATTATATCGGCACTCTCTTCGACATACATGCGAGGCTGCCCATTTACATTATCCAATAGCTTTAACCATTCACCAAAGTCCATATAACGACTTTGACCGAGAAATTCTCGCCATTGTTCGTTCCAATCGTCCGAGACTACCGTCATGCGGCCGGCCGGTTTGAGCACCGGATAGGAATAATGAGTATCAATATGATTTAACGAATTATGCTGAATACAGGCCGGACACACACCACAACTATCTCCATCATGACGATCAGTACAATGGATATATCTCGCCAATGCCCTTGCCATCATCATTTTACCTATACCTGAACGACCATATACTAACAATGCATGTGGCAACTGGTCACTGTCGACTAACGCACGAAGTCGCTCTTTCACTCTTTCATGGCCGGGAATATCACTGAATTTCATATGAACGTTTATGAAAAGAGTTTGTCAAGGATGCGGTGTACACTTGGCACTGCATTATGTGAATAAAAATGTATTGAGGGGATACCATGTGAGTACAAATCTTCAGCCTGATTCACACACCAATCCACACCCACCTGTTTTGCCTCCATGTCATCCTCACATTTTCCGATCGCCACAACCAATTCTTCGGGTAATTTGACACCAAATACTTTTGGCAATAATGTAGCTTGACGGCGAGTTACTATCGGCTTTAGGCCTGGAATTATAGGTACAGTTATTCCTATCTCCCTGCATCGGTCTACAAAATCATAATATACCTTATTATCAAAAAACATCTGTGTCACTATATACGATGCTCCGGCATCAACCTTTTTTTTAAGCATAGCCATATCAGTCTCAGCATCCGTTGCTTCAAGATGAACTTCGGGATATCCTGCCACACCATAGTCAAATGGCACAGCCGGTAAGGCATCCATGTAAGAACCATCGACAAACTTACCGGAATTAAACTCATTGACTTGGCATGCAAGTTCTATTGCATGTGCATGTCCCGAAGCATTCGGAACAAAACAATTGTGATGCTTGGCTTTGTCGCCTCTTAATACTAAAAGATTTCTGATATCGAGGAAACTCAAATCAATTAAAGCATATTCTGTTTCCAAACGAGAATAGCCACTACAAATAATATGTGGTACAGCTTGAATACCATAACGGTTTTGGATAGCTGCAGCCACTGCAACAGTGCCAGGACGCGAACGTTCTGTATAGCGTCTCGTCATACCATCTTCACACGTCTTAACCACTACTTCACTACGGTGGGTAGTAATATTTATATATAGAGGATTATACACCGATAACAAATCGATTTCTTCAAATAGACGTGCTATTCCACGCCCTTTTAACGGCGGAAGAACTTCAAATGAAAATGCACGTCCCGACGACTGTGCTATAAGTTGAGGTATGGTCATAATATTTAAATTAATTACAAATACAAATATAGTGAAATATTATCACCACAAAAACAGTACTTGCAATTTTTTATAAAACCAACCACGTCACAGAAGCTCAACACCGACATATAACAATAATAGTCGCGAAAGTTCGCGACTATTTTAGTGGCGGGGGAAGGGATCGAACCTCCGACCTTTGGGTTATGAGCCCAATGAGCTACCACTGCTCTACCCCGCAGTATTTACATGTGCAATTTTTCTTTATCCTCCAAATTTTTTTCAATGTTTTTCAATGAAAAATACTCGTTTGCACTAAATATCCCATATATACTACTAATTCACAATACATTAGACCACAAACAGAATATTCCATTTTTTAAACATAAAGATAAGTCCAATACAATCCTTTATTTGTTATATATTGAGAGTATGTTTGAATTAAACATAGAAGGCTCTGAGAAATTAGGACTAAAATATATGTTAACGATGGATAATTGCGGAAATTTTTCCATATTCATTTGGCATTACGGAAATTTTTCCATAATTTTGTCACGGTTTTAGGTTTTAAAGTCATACAAGATAATTTGGTAAAAAAAATGGAAACAATTGAGAAGAAAAAGATTGTAGTAATTGGAGGTGGATTCGCCGGATTAAACTTCATAAAACGTATCGATAAAGAACTTTATGACGTAACTTTGATCGATAGAAACAACTTCCATAGTTTCCCACCACTATTTTACCAAGTAGCATCGGCCGGAATTGATGCTTCAGGTATATGTTTCCCACTGAGACGTGAATTGCGCAAGTACCGTAAATCCAATGGGTTATTTTTCAATATGACTCGCGCTAAATCTATCGACACAGAAGCCCGCACAGTCACCACCGAAGAAGAAGTCATTAAATATGACAAACTTATAATAGCAGCCGGAACGACCAATAACTTTTTCAATATGCCCGAGCTTCGAGACTCGGTATACACACTGAAATCAATATCTGAGGCGATACGTTGCCGCAACGATATCATGGACCGCCTTGAACGCGCATGCATGGAGCGGGAACCCGAGAAACGTCGAGCAATGCTTTCGTTTGTAGTAATTGGAGGTGGACCAACAGGAGTGGAAGTAGCGGGAGCCTTAGGCGAAATGAAACGATACATCATACCGCGCGAATATCGACAAATCGACCCAAATGACATTTCTATCACACTGATAGAAGGAACCGACCGCGTGCTCCGTACTATGAGTGAGAAATCATCAACCGAAGCGGCTCGATACCTTAAAGAACTAAAAGTCAATGTTCGTCTTGGCCACAACATGAAAAGCTACAATAATGACATAGTGACTCTCGACAACGATGAAAAGATTGGAGCAGCAATGCTGGTGTGGACGGCCGGAGTAAAGGGTGTAGACTTTGAATTTATAGGTGACACAATCAAACCCGTTCGCGGCAACCGCTTGGAAGTCGACCAGTACTGCCGAGTAAAAGGTGTCAACGATGTATATGCCCTTGGAGATATAGCATTAATGACAACACCCGATTACCCATATGGGCACCCTCAACTTGCACAGGTGGCAATTCAACAAGCAATCATGGTTGCCAGAGATATAAACCGAGGCAAAGTTACCGAAGGTTTCAAGTACAACGATAAGGGAACTATGGCTACAGTAGGTCGTAACCGAGCTGTTGTCGACTTGAACCATATTCATTTCAAGGGATTTTTCGCATGGCTAACATGGATGGTTGTCCACCTTATGTCTCTATTGGGTATGAGAAACAAAGTAAGTGTATTCATTGACTGGGTATGGGATTATTTCACCTACAGTTCTTCTACCCGACTTCTTATGCACCCGGGAAAATATCCGTTACGTAAACGTTGGTTAAAAGAATAACAAAGCTTCCAATAGGCTAATTTATACGAATAATGCGAGTAATTCTCTGAGACAGAGTTTTACTCGCATTATACATAATATAGGTTTACAAATGCCTTTAATCTTTCGATTAAAAAGTTGATACACCATCTTCTCAATTTTACTCACAGATGAAAATATCGATCAAACAGTGAGGCATTATATCGGTACAGTGCGGCACCTCGACGAGACATAGTTTTATCTATCAGCTCAGTTTTTTGTATACAAGGATTCTCGGCCACCCGCTTTCTAAAGTTTCTTTTATCCATTGTTTCTCCAATTACAACTTCATACAACTGTTGTAGCTGAGTAAGCGTAAAGAATCGTGGCAATAGCGAGAATGCCACCGGCTCGCTGACAAACCTGCGCTTTATCATGCGAAGTGAACTTGCCACCATCTCACTATGGTCGAAGCCAAGTTCGGCAATATCATCCATATCAATCCAGGTAGCATCATGACTTCTAACTCGTCTATGATCATGTTCATCAACATTAATCAGAGCACAGTAACACACGGAGATGACACGTTCTCCTGTATCACGGTCAACGTCTCCGAACGTATGCACTTGCTTCATAAACAGATTTTCAAGTCCTGTCAAATCGAAAAGCACACGCTTCGCTGCATCGTCTACACTTTCATTGTCCCTTACAAATCCACCCATCAACGACCATCTTCCTTTCTCCGGTTCGAACTTTCTCTGATTAAGCAATATACTTAACCGCCCATTGCAAAGACCAAAGATTACACAGTCTACGCCTACAATAAAGCGATTCTGTTGGTTATAGAAGATAGCCATTGAAAGAGGATTTTATCAGTACTATGAGTATGTTTGAATTTAACACACAGAAAATATTTATATTAAAGAATGTGTGATTATTGGAACATGTTTCGCATTAACCTTGAGGTCAACTTTAATACGAGTTAAATTCAAACGCTCTCTAAAATATTCAGTTACTGGTCAACCGAAAAACGGTATACGCAATGACTGTTATAAGTTTGCCCTGGCTCGAGTACTACCGAAGGCCAATCGGCCTTGTTAGGACTATCGGGATAATGTTGAGTTTCAAGACAAATAGCTGCACGCTGATTGTATACCTTGCCACCTTTACCTGTAACTGTTCCATCAAGGAAATTTCCTGAATAAACCTGTATGCCGGGCTCATTTGTAAGTACTTCAAGCTTAATGCCGGTAGACGGAGACACTAATATCGTTGCCACCTGGTTATCATCACATGCCGAGTTCAAGACCCAGTTATGGTCATATCCTTTACCATTGGCAAGTTGATCGTAATCATAATTATTTATCTCAGCACCAATAAGTTTAGCTGAGGTAAAATCCATCGGGGTTCCAGCCACAGGAGCAATTTCTCCCGTGGTCATGAATGTCGAGTCAACCGGCGTAAAATAGTCGGCATTTATAACCAACAAATTATCAGTAATTGTCTGATCGGGATTTCCATTCAGATTAAAGTAAGAATGGTTTGTCATATTAAC
This sequence comes from uncultured Muribaculaceae bacterium, assembly GCA_947566655.1. Lineage (GTDB taxonomy): Bacteria > Bacteroidota > Bacteroidia > Bacteroidales > Muribaculaceae > JAAVFS01. The sequence goes on from CANOKG010000047.1 coordinate 10,225, forward strand.
AACTGTGGTGGCATCGGTAACAGCATTATAAGCTATATCTATTGCATTATCACCCGTCAAGGTATAGGTCGTTGTAGCGACTACATTACCCGGGAAGTTATTGTCACCATCAGGCGATTTAACAGTAAGTACCAACGTTGTATCGTTAGGTTGTGAAGCCTCATATACCTTATACTGCCATCCGGTAGGTCCACCATGCAAACAATGACCATAATTATTCTTCGGCAATTGAATACTATCGCCATTCAACACTATGATACCTTGATTTATACGGTTGGCATAACGACCTATTGAAGCGCCAAAATCAGAGAGATTATTCTCTGGCAAATAATCCTGTATAGATTCAAATCCAAGAACAACATCTTGCATGTTTCCATCACGATCGGGAACCATTATTGACACGATTCTGGCTCCATAGTTAGTAATGCACACCTCCATACCGTTGCTGTTTGTTAGAGTATAGAGAGCGGTTGAATCGGTCAAGAACTTGTCTGGATCAAGTCCACTCCGTGTCAACTGTTTTTCAACATTTCCACCACACGCAGTCATAAACACAGTGGCCGCACCGACCATTAGGATTTTACTCACATTTTTCATTGTTGTGTAAAACTTGATTTTTGTTGATAATAATATTGTTTGATATTTAAGGTGTAAAACTAACACTTGTCTTAATTCCTACCAAATAAAATTTTATGTTTTACAACATATTGTACATTTCACCCATTTTTTTCTATTTATTCATAAAAGAAATTCCACTTCACGTACTTTTTGCACATTCTCTATAAAATGATTAACTTCGCTATATTAATCTGAGTAAACAAAAGCACAATGATAATAATAACTTTAGCGATTCTTTCAATAATTATACTCATCCTATTGTATGTAAGTTTTACCGCTTTACAAAAAGGATCCAGCTGGCGCGGACAATTTTTAGCGTCAGAAACCTCAATTAAAGAGCGTGACAATACCATAAATGATCTGAGAAACCAATTAGCTAAAATAACCAGCGACCATAAATCAGAGATTCAATCATTGACCCAACAAGCGCAACAAGAACGGGAACTACGTCTTAGGCTCAATGAACAATTGCAATTCATGGAAAAAGAGAGCCAACGTCTCGCTACTGAACGGGAACAAGAACGAAAACTTGCAGAAATCGACAATGAGAAAGAACGTCAACGTCTTGCTACCGAGAGCGAACAACGATTCAACCTTTTAGCTCGCGAGATACTCGATTCCAATACCCGTAGATTTAAAGAACAAAGCGAACAGAGACTTTCTGATCTTCTCTCCCCTCTGAAAGAGGATCTCGACCGCTTCAAAAAATCGGTCGATGAAGCCTATAGCAACGAAGCACGTGAACGCTTCGCCCTAAGCGAACGAATTAAAGAACTTATACAACTCAACGAAACAATAGGGCGCGAAGCAAAAGACCTCACGCGGGCACTCCGCGGCGACAGCAAAGTTCAGGGAGATTGGGGTGAAATGATTCTTGAAACTATTCTTGAAAAGTCGGGACTAAAAAAAGGTATACACTTTGATTTGCAAGTAACAACCGATGCTGATGGCAACACGTTAAGAGATAGTGACGGACACAACCTCCGGCCCGATGCGGTTATCTATTATCCTGATGGACGGTGTGTAATAATAGACTCAAAAGTTTCGCTTACAAGCTTTATTCAACTTATTAACAGCGACAAATCAACGCCTCAATATCAGGAGGCCGCCAATGGACATCTTCGCTCCGTGAAACTCCACATAAAAGAGCTTGCCACGAAAAATTATCAGGATTTTGTTGGGGAAAAGCGCGCCGACTTCGTAACAATGTTCATTCCCAACGAGGGAGCTTACCTTGCAGCTATGAACCTCGATCCAAAGTTATGGCAGGAAGCCTACGACCAGCGTGTCTTAATAGTCTCCCCCACACACCTGCTTTCGTTCCTAAGACTTGCTGAGCAGATGTGGCGACAAGACGACATGAAGCGTAACGTCATCGAGATAGCCAATGAGAGTGGCAAAATGTATGACAAATTTGTAGGATTCATTGACGACATGGCACGCATTGAAAAAGGATTGTCGGCAACCGACAGTGCATTTAAAGACGCCATGAACAAACTCACCGACGGACGTGGTAATCTCGTGCGTCGCGCTGAAAACCTTAAAGCTATGGGAGCCAAAGCTACAAAAGCTATAAACCAGACACTATTGAACCGGGCACTCCCCGATAATGATTCAGACGGCGATGCAAATAGCAACAAATAGCGTTACCTTACCTATTAACGGTACATGTCAAGCGATACATTGACATTATAACGATCAAAGATCGCTTCAGCGCTTTTTACAAATTGAGTGCGATGATACTCCCATTGTCGTCCTGTATCCTTGATCGTATCACAGGCATTTATTAGTCTATAGTTATTCCCACCCGATGCCGGCAAGGTAAAAACGAGTCTATATGAAGCATCGGCAACATAGGCTTTCCCCTCGATATTACGCTTCAAGGTTACTTTAACCATGGCACCACCTCGCGTATCACGTGTTTTCATATTGGATATGAAATTTCCAAGTGAATAAACGACCAAGCTACGCTTCAAGGTATCGGTCGAATCTATATTCAACTCCATCGGTTGAATAACATGTGGATGCCCACCCATAATGATATCAACGCCCCTATCAACCAAGAAATCGGCCAATTGCTTTTGAGATGTATTGGGGAGCAGTTTATATTCATCGCCCCAGTGTGGCGCAACTACGATGATCTCAGCACCGGCACTACGTGTAGCAGCTATATCATTGCCTATAAGCACAGTGTCTATATAATCCACTTTTACATCTTTACCCGGCTGTATACCATTAGTTCCGTAGGTATAATTCAAAAAACCTACTTTATAACCGTTTATATCTTTTATTAAAGGTATAATATGACTACGGCACGAATCGTTATAATAAGTCCCAATATGATCAACTTCAAGAGAATCAAGTGTGGCAATAGTGCGACACAGCCCTCGATCGCGACGATCAAGGGTGTGATTATTTGCAGTAAGAAACATATCAAAACCGGCATCCTTGAGAGCTACGGCATAAGAGTCGGGAGCACAGAAACATGGATAGCCACTGTAAGGCTTACCACCAAGCGGGGTCTCCAAGTTTACGACTGCATAATTGGCATCTGAGACATAATCTTTTACAGCATTAAAACACTCGCTATAATCATATGTACCATCGTTGCGACGCGCTGCATCAATCTGAGCTGAGTGCTGCATTGCATCACCAGCAAAGACAATATCGGTAGGCTGGCTTATCGAAGCCAATGCCATACCGATATATACTGTTAAAGACTCAAGTAAAGAGCTCATTGATTAAACGAACTCTATTACTTGCTATATATAACACCCTGAGCTGCAAGGAGTGTATTTTTCATAAGCGAAACAATGGTCATAGGACCGACACCGCCTGGTACAGGTGTGATGAACGAACATTTTGGCGCAACATTTTCAAAATCGACATCACCCGAGAGACGGAATCCGCTTTTACGGCTTGCATCGGGAACTCTGGTTGTACCAACATCGATAATTGCAACTCCATCCTTAACCATATCGGCTTTAACAAACTTTGCCTTGCCGATAGCTGCAACAAGAATATCTGCAGTTTTTGTAACCTCTGCTAAATTAACGGTTCTTGAATGTGTAATTTCAACTGTTGCATTTTCGTGAAGCAGCAGCATTGCCTGCGGCTTACCTACAATATTGCTTCTGCCGATAACCACAGCCTTTTTGCCTGAAACCTCAACACCTGTTGAGTGGATAAGC
>CANOKG010000048.1 GCA_947566655.1 uncultured Muribaculaceae bacterium
GCCCAAGCAATGGCATCAGATGCAAAAGCAGCAGCTGAACAAGCAAAAGCTGAAATGCTCAGTCTACTGACCAAAGAAGCTGAGGCTCTGAAGACTCTCATTAACAAAAATTCGAGCGATGTTAAAACAGCTCTCGAAAAAGTTGCCGAAAACGCGCAGAATATCGCCCAACTCGATGGAAAAGTAGCTGCCATAGATGCAAAATTAGCCAACTACAGCACTACAGCCGATATGGTGGCTGCCATTAACAAGGCAATCGCTGATAACAATGCCAATATCAATTCCACGATTGATGCAGCAAAGGCCGACCTGCTTGCTCAGATTAACGCTGTGGCAACCCGCGTAACCGCGGTTGAAACCCAGCAAGCTACAATGGGTAACTACATCACCGCTCTCCAGACAAACTACTCAGCTTTGTCTGGTAAAGTTGACGGGTTAGCTACTAAGATCGATACCCAGGAGATTGCCATCAACAACCTTCAGAGCGACCTTACAGCTATCAACACTAAGTTAACAGCATTCGCTACCGAGTTGGAATCTACCAATACTAAAATTTCAGGTTTAGAGACAGAGATATCTACTCTTGATGGTAAACTTACAACAGTAAGCAGCAAAGTGTCAAATCTGGAAAACGAGTTGAACACCCTTACTACTTTGCTACTTCCCGGACGCCTGAGCTCAGTTACATTGATTCCCAACCTTTACATCGGAGGTATCCCCACCATTGAGTTCATGACAATAAGTTATAACCAATGGGAAGCCGATGCCGACAAAGCAGGTCTCTACAACATGACCAACAAAAAGTCAGAGATCACCAGTAATGATGCTATTGCTCACTATCGCCTGAACCCCAATACTGTAGGCGAGAAAGACATCAAGCTTGATCAACTGTCGTTTGTAAGCACACGTGCTATTTCCCGTGCAGAGAACGTGTCGGCACTGAATGTAAGCAAAGCATCCATCAATGACGGTATCCTTGATGTTTGGGTAAAAAACAACAACGCCGGTAAGCTCTCTGATGACAGCAAGAGCGAGATCACAATCGCAGCCCTTTGTGTTCCTATCGCCGACTCACACCTCTTCGAGAACGAGAAAACATCAGGTGCAAGCATTTATTCAGAGTATTCACGTGTTGCCGAAAGCTACATCACTCCCGTGATCAAAGCAATCAAATCGAGCGATATCGAAGACTACGATCTTACTCAGTATGACCTCGAGAACTTTGCCGATAACGCAAATATAAACACTTCTTTATCAAGCAATGACTTTATTGCAATCGATGTTGTTTACAACGGTGACGGACAGAATCTTCTTGACATTGTCGAGGGTCAATATGGCGATCCCGCTATCGTGGTAAGCAAAGACGAGCTGAACGCATGGGGTCTTGACTTCGAGTTTGTACTCTTTGGCAAAGAACTTTCACCCGACGCTGAATACGCTACGATCTCAGACAGCACGATCAAGGCAACAGCTCCTGAAAGCGGCAAACTCAGCGATGCCATTGGTAAAACGCCTTGGATTGCAGTTCTTCTTAAGGATGTAGCAAACGATCAGATCATTGACGCCCAGTATGTTCAAGTAAAATTTGTCCAGGACATACGTCCTGTTTCTGCTGAATTTGCTGAAAATATCGAACTATTCTGCGGTGAAAAGACAATCACTGTTGACTGGGATTGGATGAAGGAAAACATCCTTGCCAAGCTCAACGCTACCAACGACATGACTCCCGAAGAATTCATTTCGATATACAAAGACACCAAGATAGTGGCCACCGCTCCTAACGGGGATGATGTTGAGGCTGATCTCGTTGCAGAATATGACGTTGAGACAAATGCCTACACTTGGACAATCTCGTCGGGTGATCTCGATATGACCAAACTCGAGAATCAAGAATTTATTGGTCAGGTTGTGTGCACCGATCCCCACGAGCTCTATCCCACAGTCACTGTAAACATCAAGATTACTGTCGAGATCTCCAACGAGAATCTGCCGGTTCTTGGTAAAGGCAACTTCTTCTGGAAAGATGGTGAAAACGGCTTGCAGGAAATCCTCGCATATCCCACAAACCCGAAAGATGCAACCGCCGATCAAGTAGCCGAATACAACACCGACATTCTCCAAGGCCGTCTCGCTCCTTATGCCACCAACTTCCTTGACTGCGCTTTATGGGGTACCTACTTCAACGACACGAAGTATACCGACGAAGATAACAAGTATGTATGGTTCACAACCGAATACTCTAATTATGCCACTCAATTCATCAATGGTGAGCTTCCCGCTACAAAAGCAGCTCTCAGTGGTTTGTTACTGAACTTCTGGATTGAGAATAACGAAGCCGGTATTGAAATGGTACAGAATCAGGAGAAGGTTCTCGTAGACTGGAAAGCCAACCTTGTTGGTAACACCAATAGCGATAACGCGCCTACATTCGGTCAATGCTGGATACAGGTGGTACAACCGCTGTTCTATAACCAGACCAAGTCGCTCGCAATCACCGATAATGTCGGAACAAGCATCACATGTGACCTTAGCGGCTCATGGGTAGTAAAAGACTACTATGACAACGTTGTAGTCAACACTGAAGTTTACAACTATCGCAGCTTCTATGTACTTGAAGATATCGAATACAATGTTGAAAATGCCTACATGACACGCGATGCCGATCCGGCATCCCAGAATCTTGGCAGCTGCGCTGAATACAAGATTTCGGTAAGCATCGAGGATAACACCTTGAGCTACAAGAATGAAGGCGCAATTCTCCAAGATCCCGGTTATATCCAGATACCCGTAAGCCTGCCTCACCGCTGGGGTACACTTAACGGCACCATCACTGTTAAACTGAACAAATTTAAATAATCCAAAGGTACAACTTGTGTGAACAACAGCTGCGCTGCCCCCTGCAAAGGAGTAGCGCAGCTTTCATTTTTGGCAAGCAATACATAGAGCATATTTCTTGACGTTAAAAACCTATAAAATATGTGGTTTTTGTATTAATATTCGTCTCTGATGGATGGAGATTAACACTTTAATTCTAATTTTGTAGGTTGAATGAATAAAAACTTGCTAACTTTGCAGTTTATTAGAGACTAAGTATAGTTTCTAAGACATGACTAACTTATTTTGCAACAATTAGAAACAACATGTTAAAGAATATAGGATTGTACTTGGCTTCAGCCGCTTTGCTGGGCATAACAGTAGCTTGTAACGATGACCCCGAGGGATATGACACCTCGGTCGATTATGCCAGCACCCAGATTACCGCTTTCTCGCTTAAGTCTAACTCGACAGTCCTTAACAATCTCGATTCGGTTTATTTTTCAATCGACTTAAACTCGGCACGAATCTATAATGCCGACTCACTGCCCTACGGCACAAAAACCAACCGCCTGCAGGTAGAACTGACCACCGACAACTGCTCCACCGTAGAACTACACTTTCCGCGTGAGGGAAAAAGCGACTCTATTGTAAATTATCTCACCAACCCCAACGATTCGATTGATTTCTCTCTCGGTGCAGTAAAACTTCATCTCATATCAGCCGATAAGGTCGCCACACGCGACTATTATATCAATGTCAATGTTCACAAAGTGGTTTCCGACTCTTTATGTTGGAATTTGAAGAGTCCTGAATCACTGCCATCGGCCATATCTACAATGAGCGATCAGAGAACGGTTGAATTCAACAACAAGGTATACACATTTGTCACCGACGGTACTACACGTGCCTCGCTTAACATTGCCGACTACCCATTGGCAGCGTCTACACCCACAACATTCAACTTCCCATTTACACCGCGCCTATCGACACTGACATCCACTACCACAACATTGTATATACTCGATCAAAACGGATCGCTATACAGCTCAATTGACGGTACATCGTGGAATTCATGCAACCAAACTTGGGAATCGATTACAGCGCCCTATGGAGACACTCTCTTAGGAATTGCCAATCTCAATGGTAAACTTACACATGTAAGCTATCCTTCAGGCCCGACATCAACCGTTGAAGCCGACTTCCCTATCAGCGGTAACAGTGCCGCTATAAGATATGTCACACAATGGAGCCCAACAGCACAGATCATAACTGTAGGAGGCTTGAAGTCAAACGGTGAGACAACACGTACAGCCTGGGCCTATGATGGATCTCAATGGGCCTGCATTGCCGAGTCTACCCCCATGAATGCCGAGGGAATATCGGTATTCCCCTATTACTGCTGCAAAACCGACACAAACACATGGGTAGCAAGCACTACCTCGGTACTTGTAGCGATGGGCGGCAAACGCACCGACAATACTATAGTTCGAACAATCTACATAAGCTACGACTTCGGTTTCAACTGGACCGACGCCCCGGTATCAATGCAACTGCCCACCGAGATGCCTCTGTTGTATAACTCACAAGCTATTATCGGGAACACTACCAATCATGTATCGAGGGCTGTCAAACCTATCACAGAATGGGACACTCCTTATATTTATGTATATGGGGGATTCACCGCTAACAATACACTTAACACCAAAGTTTATCAAGGTGCTATTAACCGCCTGAAATTTAAACCGATTCAGTAAACAAAGTACCTGACACAAAACTTATTCAGTGTTTATGAATCTCATGCAACGATTTGTTTCATCTTTGATTGTCGGCTTGCTGACTATTCTTGCTGTGCCCAACTTGAAGGCACAGGAGGAAAACTACAAGTTTGACATCGGAGCCGGAATAGGCATGAGTGGTTATCTTGGGGATCTAAATAACTCCAACCCTTTCAAGCGCCCCGGTTTTGCCGGTGACTTATCGTTCCGTTATCGATTCGACACGCGATGGGGATTGGTAACAAATCTTGGCTACAGCGCCCTGTCGGGAAATTCAAAAGATCTCGGATCGGCATTTCCCAATAACGAGACATATAGCTTCAAATCATCGATAATAGACATAAGCGAACGAGCTGAAGTAAATTTCTTTGCCTTTGGACAAGGCGAAAGCTACAAACGACTGCGTCGCTGGACTCCCTACATGTCGGTAGGTATTGGTTTTGTGCTTGCATCATGCGATGGCCAAACCAATGCAGCTTTTACAATTCCAATGTCGCTCGGTGTAAAATATAAACTGAAAGAACGTATTAACCTTGGTTTGGAATTCAACATCACCAAGGCATTTGGAGATCATCTCGATGGAGAGATCGCCGACCTGTATCAGGTTAAGAGTTCATTCCTAAAGAATACCGATTGGTACTCACAGATAGCTCTTACCATTAGTTATGAATTTGGCCTTCGTTGCCCAACATGTCACTATTATGACTGATAGCAAAAAACAATATTGCATAGAACATAATATCGACCCGTCGAGATTACCACGCCACGTAGCCATCATCATGGATGGCAACGGACGTTGGGCTATTTCTCGCAACCTACCACGCCACGAAGGGCACGTAGAGGGCGTTACTACCGTGCGCCGCATTACCGAAGAAAGTTCCCGATTAGGTATCGAGTACCTTACACTGTACACTTTTTCAACCGAAAACTGGAACCGACCGGCCGATGAAGTTGAAGCTCTGATGCACCTTATAAGTATCGCAATAGAGCGAGAGACCCCCGATTTGATCAAAAACAATGTCAGGCTGACGATGATCGGCGACATAGATCGCCTCCCCGCTGAGCCACGCCGTCGTCTTGAAGGATGCTTTGAAGCGACTGCCCACTGCACGGGGCTTGTTCTATGTCTGGCAATAAGCTACTCTGCCCGCTGGGAGATTACACGAGCTGCCCGCAAGTTGGCTCAGATGGCTCAACGTGGAGAGATCGACAGCATATCAATAACCGATGAATTGTTTGCATCACATTTGACCACTAATCAAATGCCCGATCCCGATCTGTTAATTCGCACCGGGGGAGATTGTCGTGTAAGCAACTATCTGCTTTGGCAAATAGCCTACAGCGAACTATGTTTCACATCAACGTTCTGGCCCGATTACAGCATTGAAGAATATCACCGGGATATAAGGCAGTACACCGGCAGTGAGCGACGATATGGACTTACGAGCCAACAAATTCACGACATCACCACTGCTCCACCTGCAAGTCAAGAAGAAATAAAGTGACACAATAAAAGATAAACATCACAGAAAACCGATAAACTCCATTTTCACCATATATTTCTATCATGCGTTTTAAGATATTACTCATACTATCAATCATAGCAAGCTCACTCTCAGTTTCGGCCCAGACAACCGCTACCGATACCGTCTATAACCCGACGGTAATATTCAATGGTGTACCGCGCAACTACGAACTTGCCGGGATAAAAGTAACCGGAGCTGAAAACTACGAGGACTTTATTGTAATCGGATACACCGGTCTTAAAGTAGGGCAACGCATCGACATCCCAGGCAACGACATCAACCAAGCGGTAAAACGCCTTATGAGACAAAGTCTATTTGCCCAGGCACAGATTAAAGTCGAGAAAATAGCTGATGGTAAAGTGTGGCTGGAAATAGCTGTGCGCACGCAACCACGCATCTCAGAGGTAAGATATAACGGCATGAAGAAAGGTGAACGCGACGACATACAGAAGATGTTGCAGCTGATGAAGGGCAGTAATATCAACCAGAATATCATTAACCGCGCCATCGTAATTGTAAAAAAATACTATGGTGATAAAGGTTTTGGTAATGCCGATGTCACTATAAATCTCGAAGATGATCTTTCGGCAAAAAACCAAGTGATTGTCAATATCAATGTTGATAAACACGACAAAGTAAAGGTTCACAAAATTTATATCGACGGTAATGAAGTAATGAGCGATGGCGCTCTGCAGCGTGTAATGAAAAAAACCAACGAAAAAGGTAAGCTACGCAACTTATTCCGTCAAAGAAAATTTGTTGAAAACGACTACCGCGATGACTTGGTCAGAATTATTGACAAATATAACGAAAAAGGCTATCGCGATGCCAAAATACTTGCAGATAGCGTTGTTCCCTATGACGAAAAGAGCGTCGACGTATACATCAACCTCGAGGAAGGTCAAAAATACTACATCAGCGGAATTGATTGGGTGGGAAATACAATCTACCCGACCGACCGTCTGCAAGCCATTCTTGGAATTAAACCCGGTGAAGTTTACAACCAGAAACTTCTTGACAAGCGTCTTAACTCTGACGAAGATGCCGTAGCCAACTATTACATGGACAACGGCTACCTTTTCTACAATGTAGTTCCTATTGAACGTAATATCAAAGGAGACTCGGTTGAACTTGAAATGAGAATGATAGAAGGTCCTCAGGCCCGCATTAATAAGGTTGTAATCAACGGTAATGACCGACTGTATGAAAAGGTTATACGTCGCGAATTGCGCGTGCGTCCGGGCGAACTCTTCAGCAAGAGCGATCTTATGCGTTCTTACCGCGAAATCGCACAGATGGGTCACTTCAACCCCGAAACCATTGGCGTAGATCCACAACCTAACGCTGAAAACGGCACTGTCGACATTCTCTTCAACCTCGAATCGAAAGCCAACGACCAGATTGAGTTCTCGATGGGTTGGGGTCAGACTGGTGTGATCGGTAAACTTGCTCTTAAATTCACAAACTTCTCGATCAAGAATCTATTCAATCCAAGCTCCTACAAGGGACTGCTACCTCAGGGTGAAGGTCAAACATTCACCATCAGCGCCCAGACCAACGCCCGCTACTATCAAGCCTACTCGGTATCATTCCTCGATCCATGGTTTGGAGGCAAGCGCCCCAACTCGTTGCAAATTTCGGCCTACTATTCACGCCAGACCGGTATTAACTCATCTTACTACTCGAGCAACTATTATAATCCCTACATGTATGGTGGATATGGCTATGGCTACGGCTACAACTCGAGCTACTACAACGACTATTACCAAAACTCATACGAAAACGCCTACGATCCCAACAAATTCCTCCAATTGGCGGGTATTACCGTTGGCCTTGGCAAGCGTTTGAATTGGCCCGATGACTATTTTACTCTTACTACCGAGCTGTCATACAACTGGTATTATCTGAAGAACTGGGACTACCTCTACTACATGAACAATGGTACATCCAACGCCCTTGTTCTCGGTTTGACGTTGGCACGTACTTCAATCGACAACCCACTGTACACACGTCGCGGTTCAACATTCTCGCTTAACTTCTCGTTGACTCCTCCTGCATCGCTCTTTGGCAAAAAGAACTGGAAGAAACTTGCCGAGGAGAATACCGTAGAATCCAAAAAACAACTCTACAACTGGATTGAGTACTGGAAATTACGTTTCAAATCGCGCACCTACACTCCGCTTAACAACGCCGAGACCTATACACTTGTGCTCATGACACGCGCCGACTTCGGCTTGCTCGGAAGTTATAACAAGTACCTGAAATCACCATTTGAGACATTCTATGTAGGTGGTGACGGCATGTCTGGTTCCTACACCTACGCGACCGAGACCATCGCTCTTCGCGGTTATGAAAACGGAGCACTGACACCTTGGGGCCGTGAAGGCTATGCCTACACGCGATTGGGCGCCGAGCTTCATTTCCCATTCATGCTGCAGACATCAACAACTATCTACGGCTTAGCTTTTGTAGAGGGTGGTAATGCATGGACCTCGGTTAAGGACTTCTCTCCATTTGATCTCAAGCGTAGTGCCGGTGTGGGTGTACGCATCTTCCTTCCTATGGTCGGTATGATGGGTATCGACTGGGCCTATGGCTTTGACAAAGTCTACGGAATAAAGGGTGGTAGTCACTTCCACTTCATACTTGGACAAGAGTTCTAAACCTTTTACTGTTTGAATTGTCTTAATATTAAACAATATAGTTATGTATCTACTTATTGCAGGCTACCAATGGATAATAATTTGCATGTTATTAGCCGCATTCATAGGGATCCCAATTCTGATACCACTATATTTCTCAATTAAAAGAAAGAGAAAAAAGAAATGACCTTTAACTAAAAATCTTAACCAAAATGAAAAAGTTAATATTATCATTACTGTTAGTTATAGCAGGTATAGCTGGAGCTTCGGCTCAGAAATTTGCGTTGGTTGATATGGAATATATTATGAAAAACATTCCTGCCTACGAGATGGCCAATGAGCAGCTCAACCAGTTGTCGCAACGCTACCAACGTGAAATCGAAGTGGTGAATAATGAAGCTTCGGAGCTTTATCAAAAATATATGCAAGACAAAGTGTTCCTGACAGCTGAACAAGCGCAGGCCCGTGAACAAGAAGTTGTTGATAAAGAAAAAACTGCCACCGAACTTCGTTACAAATACTTTGGTCCCGAAGGCGAGTTGAACAAAAAACGCCAGTCACTGCTAAAGCCGGTTCAAGATGATGTTTACAACGCCATCAAAAAGATATCGGAAGAAAAAGGATATCAACTTATAATGGATCGTGCAAGCTCTTCAGAGATAGTTTTTGCCTCACCGCGAATCGATATTTCCAACGAGGTTCTCGCTAAGTTAGGATATTCCAACTAAATATTATATCTTTGTGAACAAATAAGTAACATTAGAAAATAAATAAACCAAAATACAGATTAGAAAGAAATGATTAAAAAATTCCTTCTTGCCATTTGTGTGGCAATCCCCGCATTGGTAAGCGCACAGACCGCTAAATTTGGTATTGTAGACGCAGAGTCTATCATCGTTGCAATGCCCGAGTATACTCAGGCCAACAACCAGCTTCAAGAGGCAAGCGCAAAGTATGAATCGGAGTACAAGACACTCCAGGATGAGATGAATAAAAAGATGGCCGAGTTCCAGCAATTGTCTCAGGATCCAAACACCCCGCAATCAATCAAGGACCGCCGAGTTCAGGAGATTCAGGAGATGGAAGAGCGTGCACAGCAATTCCGCAATACAGCGACTCAGGATCTTCAGCGTCAAAACGCACAACTCCTTCAGCCTATTCAGGAAAAGTTGACAAATGCTGTTAAGCAGGTAGGTGCCGAAAACGGTTTTACAATGATTTTCCCTATCGGTGTATCGATTTATGAAAGCACCGATGTTGTTGATGTTACCCCCATGGTAAAAACCAAACTCGGTATTCAGTAATCAACAATATTGATTAAGCACATAGCGCGGCATCCACTGACAGGTGAATGCCGCGCTAATTTTATAATTCCTCTATATAAACTGAGACGAAGTCTTACTTAAGTTCAAACTAAAGTATTACTCACAATATCAATATAAAAACGGCATCCTGACTATTCAGGATGCCGTTTTTATATTGATATATTGCGTTATCGTGTATAGATCAGAGAGCGCCTGCAAGGGCAGCATTAGTCTTGCGTACAGCAGCTGCGCTGGCTGCAAACTTCTCTTTCTCAGCCTCGTTCAAGGGGAATTCTACGATCTTCTCGATACCATTCTTGCCAAGAATACAGGGAACACCAATGCAGATGTCGCTTTCTCCATACTCACCCTCAACAAGAGCTGAGCAAGAGATCAAACGCTTTTGATCTCCAAGAACAGCGGCAACAACCTGAGCCGAAGCAGCACCGGGTGCATACCAAGCTGATGTACCAAGAAGTTTGGTCAAGGTAGCACCACCTACCATAGTATCGGCGGCTACAGTAGACAGGATCTCATCGCTAAGGTAGTTGGTTGCAGGAACACCACGATAAGCTGCGAAACGTGTCAAGGGGATCATTGTTGTATCACCGTGACCACCGATAACGATGCCTTCAACCTCAGTAGGATTAGCACCAAGAGCGATGCTCAGGAAATATTTGAAGCGTGCGCTATCGAGTGCGCCACCCATACCGATGATGCGGTTTTTGGGAAGGCCCGAAGTTTTATGGATAAGATAAGTCATTGTATCCATGGGGTTAGATACACACACGATGATAGCGTTGGGAGAATACTTAAGAACGTTGTCGGTAACCGACTTAACGATACCGGCGTTTACACCGATAAGTTCCTCACGTGTCATACCCGGCTTACGGGGAATACCTGATGTAATAACCACTACATCGCTGTTGGCGGTCTTCTCGTAGTCGTTGGTTACACCTGTGAGACGTGTCTGCAGACCAAGGATATTAACGGTTTGGTTGATATCCATAGCCTTACCTTCAGAGAGGCCTTCTTTGATATCAATCAGAACTACTTCGTCGGCTACTTGTGTAGTAACCAATACATTTGCACATGTTGCGCCTACGTTACCGGCGCCTACTACTGTTACTTTTGACATAGTTTCAATTTATTAGGGTTTCTTTGGTTACAAAATTACAGAAATTTTTCTTGAATGTGTATTTTATTTAGTTAAATTTTTTCGGGTATGATACTTGACCAATTCTGGCATCGGGTCGGCTACAATCTTGACGAGTCGACAACCCCGAGACAGAGCCACATCAGCAAGCTCCACCTCAAAGTATTTTCCTATCGATCCGACCACACCTATAGCTGGAGAATCGATATGATACTTCATGACATTGCGGTCAAAGAATCGACCGAATTCATCGATAACCATACTTCTGACTTCACTGTAATGCATGTTTTTCTTGATAAAAGGAACAACTGAACCTAAGAAACTGTTCGCTCCGGGACGCCGGTAGACCCGCTCAACCACATCGGCCATTGTCAAGCCCATTTCAGTTTGCCATTCAGCCATTAAACAGGCCGGATAAAACCTTTTGAAAAGATCACTTAAAAATCGCTTGCCAAGAGATGCGCCACTACCCTCATCACCGAGTATATAACCTAAAGCAGGCACATTGTCAACAATAAGGTTACCATCATAAAGGCACGAGTTGGATCCGGTGCCAAGAATACATGCGACACCGGGCGAATCACCGAGCAGAGCGCGGGCCGCGCCCAACATGTCACCATGAGTCTCTAAAATAGCAGTAGAAGACAGCCGACTCAACAACTTAGAAATCGAAACTCTCTGCTCTGCCGACACTACACCGGCGCCATAGTAGTGGATTGCCGAAATACGCTGCAGCATATCAACCGGCACGAGCTCAAAAACATTATCGACAATTGCTGTTATCGACTCAGTTGTCATAGTCGAGGCATTGATACCATCGGTCACCAAGGTTTGGACTTCATATCCTGAAGAATCAGCAAAACACCAGCGGGTCTTGGTAGCACCGGCATCAACAATCAGTATCATATCTAAAAAATCCATAATTGATCTAATCAGTATTTTTCACAAAAGTAATAAAAACCTTTGATTCAACGTTTAGAGGATAATGAAACATTTTGCAATCTATATATTGGGCATTGTTGCCCTCACCCTGTCGTTGACCGGCTGCATCGAAGATGGGATCACAACATCGCCATCCGACAGGCCACGCTTTTCGGTCGACACCCTTGCCTTAGGCACCCTGTTCTCGGCCGAGGGGTCTCCTACATTTGAATTTAAAGTATTCAATCCCCACAACAAAGCATTAATTCTAAGTCACATCGCCATACGCGATGACAGCGAGTCATTATTCAGACTTAATGTCGATGGCATTGCCGGGCGTGAATTCAACGATATCGAAGTCAGAGCCCACGATTCCATATTCATATTTGTTGACGTAACGTTGCCTGATCTCAATCTAAACAAGCCTGTCGACTATAAACGGCATCTCGATATCACGACCAATGGCTTAACCGAAACGGTAGTAATTACAGCAACGGCACTTGATGCTACACGTCTGCAAGGTGTTGTCATTGAACAAAACACAACATTCACAGCCGACAAACCATACATAATATATGACAGCCTTGTAGTAGACAATAATGCTTGCCTACAACTCGAAGCCGGCACCAAATTACATTTCCATGATAAAGCATCCTTGATAGTCCAGGGGTCGCTGCACGCCGACGGTTCACCGGGAGATGGACTTATTGAGATGACGGGAGACCGCTGGGGCAACGTTGTGGGACGTGTTGACTACGAGATAATGTCGGGACAGTGGGAAGGTGTCTATTTCACCCCCACAAGCAAGGACAACACACTATCGTTCACATCGATACGTAACACAAATAGTGGTGTCATAGTCGATTCTGTTCCTTACGATGAATCAAAACCGTCTCTGAAACTCCTTAACTGCCAACTCCGTAACAGCAAACAGTATGCACTTACATCCTACCATTCATCGATCGAAGTGTTGGGTTGTGAACTTGCCGATGCGTCATATGGTGTGTTAGCTCTCAAAGGAGGCAAAGCCGACATTATCAATTGTACCATAGCCAATTATTATCTTTTCACAGCACTTGGCGGGCCAGCGGTACAAATGTTTCATGTAATGCCCGAAACACCCGATCCTGACACTTCTTTACCATTGCTCGCAGCCCGCTTCGACAATTGCATAATCTATGGCAACGGCTCCGACCTGTCGCATGGCGACTTGACTGGTTCAAACGTCTATCTTACCCGATGCCTGCTGAAGAGCGAAGGTAGCGATGATGATAACTTCATTGAGTGTCTATGGGGCAAAGATCCGCTATATGGTACCGTGCGTCAGGACTATCACTTCGATTACCGACTGCAAGCTGAATCTCCGGCAATAGGGACTGCCGACCCATCACTCATACCCGCTGAGCTGGACACCGATATGTATGGAACTCCACGCCTGCCCGAAGCCACCCTCGGAGCCTACTCCACCCCACTGCCCGAATAGCCTGTTCCACAAGAAATTTCTTTCCAATAAGAGTATGTTTACTTTTAACACACTAAAATAGTTATATTAATGAAAGAGTGAT
>CANOKG010000049.1 GCA_947566655.1 uncultured Muribaculaceae bacterium
CAAGAACCGAATTCAAGGTCTGCTTATCAACAATTCTAATTGGTCCCGGAGGGAGCCCGTAATGCAAATATGTATTATATGGTGATTCGGTTGAAAGATGTGAATTAAGTATACGTTTTAATGCGGGATTTCCTACGGCATACTTTACAGTAGGATCAGCCTGTAGTCTCATTCCATTTTTCAATCGGTTTAGATATAGACGAGCTATCAATGGACGCTCATCACGTTTTGCACTTTCTTCTTCTACTATAGAAGCCAATGTACTTACATCTATCGTTGTCAAGCCCAAAGACGTAGCTTTATCTAATCGTTCTTGAGTCCAAAACTTGTTCCAGTGTCTGTAAATAGATTCTGCAACATATGCGGGGCTTGACGTCCAATAATATTGATAAGTATCAGGAAGAATAATTGCTGCAAGAAGAGATTTGTTTAAATCATGCTGAATTAGCGTTGTTTCGAGTGCTTTGTACAACGAATCTGATGAAAACTCGAAATATGATGCAATAGCTTCGACAGCATTTTTAGTTGAACGGGAATTAGGTATTGTTACGTTTACAGGATCCTGTACACCACCTCTTATTCTTGTAGCCAATGATATTGCCGACTCTCCTCTTTTCACAAGATAAGATCCATGAGCACGAGACAAATTGCCATTTCTTAATTTCCAGATATTAAAAACTGAACGGCCAAATTGTTCATCTAAACTATCTATGAACAAAGTTTTTAAGGTAGATTCGGTTGTGTTTTTAGGAATATAAATTCGCTGAGACTCGCCATTATACTCTTTATAGGCATATCGAAATCCAAACCAGGCGAGCAAAAACCCCACCAGAATTAAAATCGACGCTATATATAATAATCGTTTAATCATGGCAACAAAGTTAGCAAACCTTAAACAAAACTGCAACCATCAATTACAACAAAACAACATAGAAGGCTCTAAATTAAATCGATAAACGGAGAAAGAGAGTCAGGTGAAATAACCGCCGACAATAATAACAAGCACTGATGTCTATCAAGTCCGGGTTCAAGAATCAACATCAGCAAGTCTCCAATCGGAATACTGGCCAACACTCCCATTTTATCCAAGGATTGAAACGAGTGGGAGAGCAACAGAGCCTGAGATGCCGGTAACTTTATGATTAATACAGGGTCTGACCGTCTAATTGATTCTATACAGGGAGAGTAAGGGACAGCTATGGGCAACGGTTTCATTTCGACAATAAACCTCGAATTATTTCCAAGCTCATACCTGTAACCGCCAAGCTTATCGGCTATCTTAGACACTTTTAGAGTACGCAGATCTCGTGAAAGCGTTGCTTGAGTAATATTACAACCTCTTATTGCAAGTTCACTGAGTAATTCTTTCTGATTACCGATATTCTTTGTAGCAAGCAATTCGGCAATTAACGGTAAGCGCTGTTTCTTGTTTCTCATGATCGTAGGTATATTGAGCAAATATACACAACAAATCAGCAAAAACCAAATTTTTTCATTGAATTTATTACAAAACCAATCAAAAATGCATAAAACTTCATGATTTATGCATAAATCATATTGTCCATACTAAATACAAACCTCCTCTTCTTACCATCCAAATAATTTCATATATATAAATGTCAAAAAATTTGGTTAACTTTGCGTTGTAAAATATAACAGAAATTCAACCTCAATATAATGTTTAGAATTAAACGTCTATATACATTCATGCTTCAGAGTTTTGTACCTCTGCTTGTTATGACGTTTTTCATTTGTCTGTTTATAGTGCTGATGCAATTTCTATGGCGCTATATTGACGATCTCGTTGGAAAAGGATTAGGATTTGATGTTATTGCTGAGTTATTTTTCTATGCGGCTTTGACTATGGTGCCAATGGCTCTGCCATTAGCGATATTATTAGCATCACTAATGACATTTGGTAATTTAGGTGAACGCTTTGAACTTACCGCGATGAAAGCCGGTGGAGTATCGTTATTAAAAACGATGAGACCTCTCATGATCCTTATGGGCTGTATAGCTATTGGAGCCTTCTTTTTCCAGAATAATGTACTGCCTATCGCTCAGACTAAAATGTATACTCTACTATTTTCGATGAGACAAAAATCCCCAGAGGTAGAGATCCCCGAAGGTGTTTTTTACGACCAAATTCCCGGTGTAAACCTTTTTGTAGACCATAAAGACCGAGAAACCGGCATGCTTTACGATATGACAATATATGATGTGTCTCGAGGCTTTGATAATGCTCGCATAATATTAGCCGACTCGGGAAAGCTTAGCTCAACTGAAGATAAAACTCATCTCCTACTGAAACTATACAGTGGCGAACAATTTGAAAATCTTCGGGAGCAAACGGCCGGAGGTCGTTCCCGCAACCAGCCATATCGTAGAGAATCGTTCTCCATAAAAGAAATTTTAATAGGTTTTGACAATAATTTCAATCGCATGGATGAAAATAACATGCGAAACCAATATGTAGGCAAGAATATAACCGAATTAAAAGCAACAATCGACTCGGTTGAAAATCGAGTAGATAGCATTGGATCTACTTATGCAACAGCACTTTTAGAATCACGATATTTTAATTTACAAAGAACTAAACGAGTTTATAGAGATAGTGCATGGGTTGATGAGATTCAGACGCCAATCGAGTTGGATAAACCGATACCGCTTGATACCATATTCAAAGGTCGCAATAACTCGATGTCAAAATCATACCTGAACCAAGCGATAAATAAGATTAAACGTGTTAAACAAGACTATGAATTCAGGAGCTATTCAATGCAGGATGATAGAAAAACCATTCGCATGCACATGATTGAAATGCATCGTAAGTTCACATTATCATTTGCCTGCATCATCTTCTTTTTTATAGGTGCACCACTTGGGGCGATCATACGTAAGGGTGGGCTTGGAACACCTCTTGTAATCTCTGTTTTTCTTTTTATAGTTTATTATATCATTGATAACTCAGGTTATAAAATGGCACGTGATGCCAAGATAGAGACGTGGGAAGGAATTTGGCTTAGTTCGGCAGTGCTTTTTCCACTTGGGCTCTTCTTTACATATAAAGCCGTAAATGACTCTGCCGTATTTAATCTTGACGCTTATAAAAACTTCTTCGCTCGGTTAACCGGACGTCGTCACCGCGAGCTTGAACTAAAAGAGATCGTCATGGATCCTGTTAATGTTGAAAAGGCAATCGAATCCCTAAATAACTTTGATGAAGACTTAAAATTAGCCGATTCAAAATTAAGTAAAAACAAATTACTGAGATCATCATGCCGGTTTACTTCGTGGTCCAAACAAGGCAAGGAGCTCGATTTACAGCTCAATAGGATCGTGGAACATCTGGCAAACACTACAAGCCAAAGTATTATCACGGTAGTCAATAAATATCCCTATGCGATATATCCATCAAATATAGATGAAATAAGAAAAGTCAATAAACAGTTGTTGTTCTTATTGGAAAAATCAGTAGACAGCACCAACTATCAAGTTTAAATAGCAATAATCAACTCTACATAATATTCAGTAACGATGAATGACTCAATAAAAATAGATAGTGTGACTGACGCACTTGAAGATATTAAAAACGGCAAGATGGTCATTGTTGTAGACAGTGAGGACCGCGAGAATGAAGGCGATCTGATAGTATCGGCCGAAAAGATTACCCCCGAACAGGTAAACTTCATGTTACATCAAGGCCGTGGTGTGCTATGCGCCCCCATTACAAAAGCACGTGCACGCCAATTAGACCTCGCGCCTCAGGTTGATGACAATACATCTATTTTAGGTACACCCTTTACAGTTACCGTAGATAAGCTTGAAGGATGTTCTACCGGTGTATCAACACACGATCGCTGTGCAACCATTAACGCGCTGGCTGATCCCAATTCCACCCCCAACACCTTTGGTCGTCCGGGACATATAAATCCACTCTACGCACAGGATGCAGGTGTATTAAAGCGTGCAGGGCACACTGAGGCTGCCATAGATTTGATGCGTTTATCAGGTTTGCAACCAGCAGCTGCACTTATTGAGATCATGAACGAGGACGGATCTATGGCTCGACTTCCTCAACTGCGGGCAAAAGCTACCGAATGGGGGCTTAAACTAATAACAATCAGTGACCTTATAAAATATCGAATTGAAAATGAATCGTTGGTTGAACAAGGAGTAGAAGTAGATATGCCCACAGAGTATGGGCACTTCAAATTAATTCCATTTCGGGAAAAAAACTCAGGTCTGGAACATATAGCCATAATAAAAGGAGAGATCACACCTGATACTCCTACACTCGTTCGCGTACATTCCTCCTGTGCAACCGGCGATATATTCGGTTCCAAAAGATGCGATTGTGGTGAGCAGCTCCATAAAGCACTTCGCATGATAGAAGCTGAGGGTCGAGGTGTCGTACTATATCTTAATCAAGAAGGAAGAGGTATAGGATTAATGGATAAAATCAAAGCCTATAAACTCCAAGAGGAAGGCCTCGACACAGTTGAAGCAAATATTCATTTAGGTCACCGGGCCGATGAACGTGATTATGGAGTCGGAGCACAAATATTGCATAAGCTTGGAGTAAGAGACATGAAACTTATGACTAATAATCCGGTAAAACGCATTGGTCTTGAAGGATACGGTCTACAGATCGTTGAAAACATACCTTTAGAAGTAGCGCCAAATAAATATAATAAGTTCTACATGCACACCAAAAAAGAGCGCATGGGGCATAAACTTGATCAAGTCGATTAAAACAACGTATTATCTAATTATTTCCAATAACCAATTAACTCTAAAAAAATGAAACAACCTATTGCAACAACCGCAGCACCAGGAGCCATCGGTCCATACAGTCAAGCTATTGATGCCGGTTCATTTGTTTTTGTATCAGGTCAAATCCCGGTAAATCCGGCCACCGGCACTATTCCATCAACAATCGAGGAGCAAACCGCACAATCCATCGCAAACCTCACAGCCATTCTTGCTCAAGCTGGATTATCGCTCGACAATGTTGTTAAAACGACTGTGTTTCTCGCTGATATGAATGATTTTGCAGCCATGAACTCAGTGTATGCTGAGAAATTCACAGCTCCATTCCCTGCACGTTCAGCCGTAGCTGTACGCGAACTACCCAAGCAAGTACTCGTTGAAATTGAAGTAATTGCAGTAAGATAATCAAGATAGATAATCGGCAACTACAAATGTACTGCCTCCTATAAAAACGCTTCCACCAGTAGCTCGGGCATTTTCAGTTGCCCGAGCTACTGCTTCTTTTACGTCCTCCACGATATAGCCGTTAAGTCCATGGCATGAGGCCTTTTCAGCAACAGTCAGTGCTTTCATTGCCCGAGGTACTGATGCCTGAGTAAAATAGTAGCACGCATCAGGTGGCATCATTTCAAGTATGTGATCAACATCCTTATCACTTACAAATCCGATAACCATATTCAATGGACGAGACATTGATTCAAGACGCTTAGAAATATACTTCCATCCACCTGTATTATGACCGGTATCGCAAACCGTTAACGGAGACTTGTTTACAACCATCCATCGTCCCATCAGTCCCGTCAATGCACAGACATTTCCAAATGCACTTATAACAGATTTAGAATTTATATTATCAAATTTTCCGGAAGACTGCAAAAACCTTATCCCCGACATGATTGTACAGGCATTCTTCAGTTGGCAATCACCCGACAAATTACCTTCTATGTCACCCCACGGTGTATCATAATATTTATTGCTGTAGTTCAGAACTTCTGCACGAGACCAGTTATGCTCATTTTCGGCAAATATTATTGGTGCACACATTTCCGATGCTTTCTGTTTAAAAACCTTTGCCACTTCACCTTCGGCTTCCCCGACAATAACTGGAACGTATTCTTTTATTATACCGCTTTTCTCTTTAGCTATAGCTTCAATTGTGTTTCCCAACTGAGCAACATGGTCAAGCGAAATATTAGTTATTATTGACAATATCGGCAAAATTATATTGGTCGTATCAAGACGTCCGCCTAATCCGGTTTCTATTATTGCCACGTCCACTTTCTTTTTAGCAAACCAATCGAATGCCATGATAGTAGTCAATTCAAAAAAGGATGGACTACAATCAATGTCCATAGATTTATATCGTTCGACAAAATCGACCACACCTTGTTCTGAAATTTTCTCCCCGCTTACCCTAATACGTTCTTTGAAATCGGCGAGATGGGGCGAAGTATAAAGACCTACCTTATAACCCGACTCTTGCAACACCGCAGCTAATGTATGAGCTGTTGAGCCTTTGCCATTAGTCCCGGCTATATGTATTGTGGAATATAAACGATGGGCACAACCAAAGGCGTTGTCAAGTTTATGTGCTGTATCCAATCCCGGTTTATATGCGGCCGCACCTATAAGTTGAAATTGAGGCGTACTGTTATACAAATATTCTACTGCTTCTTTATATGAATTATTCATTACACGTTAAATATATAGTAGACTATAAAACCTACAAAACCGGCCCCTACAATTACAGCTATAGGATGCACCTTTGTAAATTTCACCGCTAAAAATGATACCACACAAAGTAAGGTACTTGTTATTATATCAAGTGTTTCTGTCCCAAAATTATCACCGTTCATTAATAACAATGCGGCAGATGCTATCAAACCTACAACCACAGGTCTCAATCCGCTCATGATTCCCTTTACAACTCCACTGTCTTTATGACGTCTTATAAAATGACTTGTATAAGAGACCAATAGAAACGGTGGTACCACTACTGCAATTGTACAAGCTAATGAACCGAGCAGACATAACAGAACCGAATCATAACCGACATTACCGGGTATGACATAACCTATATAAGTTGCTGAATTAATGCCTATAGGACCCGGAGTCATTTGAGAAATCGCAACAATATCGGTAAAGGTTTGTTCCGAAATCCCCCATGCTGGAAGGCCGTTGCTATGTTTCACTATTTCATTCTCTATAAGCGACAGCATGGCATAACCACCGCCAAAACCAAACAAGCCGATTTTAAGATAACTCCATATAAGATGCAGATATACCATCATAACTTCAACTGTTAATTTGAGACTTGCCTGTAAGCATGAAATACATAACCAATCACACCTCCAATTATAATAAAAATAATAGGATTGGAAATTACAGGCAGCCCTGAATATATTAATACTGCTACAACAAATGGTATCCACACCGTTCGCCAAGTTATGCCTGCTGATTTTGCCGATGTTAATACTGGTGCTATAATAAGAGCAACTACTGCCGGCCTTATACCTTTGAATATTGAACTAATTACGGGATTATTCTTAATAGTATCGGGAGTTAAGAATATAGCAATAGCCAAAATTATCAAGAAAGACGGTAATATTGTTCCAATAGCCGCAGCCATACTTCCCCTTGCACCTTTCAATTTGTCGCCTACAACCACCGAAATATTCACAGCCAATATTCCCGGAACAGCCTGCGCCACAGCTAATAAGTCTAAAAATTCCTCACGCTCCAACCATCCATGTTTCTCTACAATTTCTTTTTCAATAATAGATATCATTGCCCAACCTCCACCAAAGGTAAAAGCGCCAATTTTAAGAAATGTAAAAAAGAGCTGTAAATAAATATTCATTGCCCATTATTTTAAAACACGTACAAAATTACGTACTTTTGTCTAAAAGTGAGCCAAACTATGACTTATTTTTTCAATCAATTGCCCGATGATATCTATTCATCTTGTTAATAACCATACATATACCGACAATGAAAGTACATAATATTCTATTATATCTTTGCTCCGTTTGCATTGTGTCTACGACATCTTGCTCAACTGTGAACTCGTTATTGGGAAAAACCTCACAGGAAGTAAAGCAAGCCAACAATACCCCAAAAAAATCTGACTCAAAATCAAAAAAGAGAGGCCGAAACAGCGTGGTTACCCAATTATCACCTGCAACAGCGCAAACCACATCTGAATTGAAAACATTTTCAGAAGCCGACAGCATAGCGACATTACAACTTCTCGAAGGCGAATGGTATTTTGAAAACATAAATGACATTAAAGTCTCGGGAGAGGAAGATCGACCAACATTGCATTTTGAAGCAACATCATCACGATTCTATGCTTCCAACGGATGCAACTTCTTTAACGGGAACTACTGTCTAAAGGGATCTACTGCCTTGGTTTTTGACAACATACTATCTACATCCAATCTCTGCGAAGACATACCTTGGGCAAACAGTATAGCCGCATTATGGCCCAATGTTCATTATTTCAATACCTTCACAAAGAACAAAGAGCAATATCTTGAACTGCGAAATTCAAATAACAAAACAATAGCCACTCTTAAACGCCACACCATGGCAATGGCCAATGGATTGTGGAATGTAACGTCAATCAACGGACGACGTATAAACAGTAATTTCCCGACAATAGTAATTGATTTAATAGAACATCGCATTCATGGCAACACAGGATGCAATCTCGTGAACGGAACTATCTACCAAGATCCAGATACCGAGATGTCTATCGAGTTTCAAAACATGGCAGTTACCCGTATGTCATGTCCAGATATTGCGATCGAAACCTCACTACTTGTCGGTTTAGAACAAGTAGAGAAGGCTATAATTGAATCTTCCGACACTATTATCTTGACCGACACTAATAATAAACATCTTATTGTATTGACCCGAGCAGTGATTTAAAACTCCATTAGATCTAGTTCGACATATTATATTTGCGAAAATATTGTATAATTTGCGCCATGCCCTTTATCAGAGAAATTGTTGCAGCCTTGACGTTTTTGGCAACGAGCTAAGGTTGCGTTACCAAAATTTTATTCATGTGGTGTAAAATTCAGCTTTTTATCGTAAATTTGTACAATAAATAAATATAACGATGACTATAGAAGAAGTATACGATATACTCTACCGAAATAAAATTCTTACTCTTGACCCTGAAGATTATAAACGGGTAAAAGACAGTTATGATTTTTTGTACCATTTTGCCAATAACAAAGTTATATATGGCATTAATACGGGATTTGGTCCTATGGCTCAGTGGCGAGTAGATGATCAACACCTTATCGACTTGCAATACAATATCATCAGGAGCCATTCTACCGGAGCTGGTGAACCTCTTGATTTATTAGATATCAAGGCCGCTATGGTTGCCCGTATCGGGGTATTTCTCCAAGGGAAATCGGGCGTTCACCCATCTATCGTAGAACTACTAACCGCTTTTGTCAATAACGATATTTACCCATTCATTCCACGACATGGCAGTGTTGGAGCAAGTGGAGATCTCGTCCAGCTCGCTCATATAGCATTAACACTGATTGGAGAGGGTAAAGTATACTATAATGGCAAATGGAGACCTACAATCGAAGCAATGGACTTAGTCGGATTAAAACCGATTGATATATACATTCGCGAAGGATTATCGGCTACAAACGGCACATCGGTCATGACTGGCATCTCGGTAGTGAATCAGTATATGGCAGAACAACTTCTCAGACTTGCCACACTTGCAAGTGTTTGGATGAACGAGATTGCTAAGAGTTATGATGACATGATGTCTCAACCTCTTAACGATTATCGTAGACATCCAGGACAGATTGAAATAGCCGATTTAATGAGAAAATATGCCTCGGGGAGCAAGCTTTTGACAAAACGTGAACACGAACTTTACAACGATGGACACAAAGCTGAGAAAACGTTTGAACACAAGGTTCAAGCCTATTACTCTTTACGATGCATTCCTCAAATATTAGGTCCTATAAAAGAGACTCTCGATAACTCCCGACGCATACTTGACGAAGAACTGAATGCCGCCTCCGATAACCCCATTGTAGACCCATCGACCAACAATGTTTATCACGGAGGAAACTTTCATGGCGACTATATCTCGCTGGAAGAAGACAAAGTCAAGATAGCTCTCGTTCGCCTGATAATGACATCCGAACGCCAACTCAACTATTTGTTCCACGATCGTATAAACGGTATTCTTCCTCCGTTCCTAAATCTTGGAACTCTTGGACTTAATTATGGTATGCAAGCATGTCAATTTACTGCAACGTCTACGACTGCTGAGAGTCAGACTCTGGCAATGCCTAACTATGTCCATAGCATTCCCAATAACAATGACAATCAAGACATTGTGTCAATGGGAACTAACACGGCATTATTAACACGCCAAGTTATAGAAAATGCATTTCAAGTGCTGGCAATACAGTTTATCGCATTGGCTCAGGCTACCGACTGCTTAAACGTCAAGAATCAACTCGCGCCTGCAACCCAAAAAGTCTATGATCTGATTCGTACTACGATTGAAACGCGCATTGAAGACAAGCCATTCTATGAAGAAATAAGATGCACAATTGACTTATTAAAACAACCTTCTAATTTTGATCTTTAATGGCTAAATATGCACTTATAACCGGAGCATCACGCGGAATAGGAAGAGCTTGTGCCATAGAATTGGCAAAACAGGGTCTTAATATAATCATAAACTATTATTCCCGCGATGATTTAGCAGAAGACGTAAAAAATACAGTCGTAGAATATGGCGTAGTTGCTGAACTGTTGAAATTTGATGTCAGTGATTCAGCACAAATTGAAGCCGCTATTGAAAATTGGGAGCTAACACATCCCGATGATTATATTGACGTCTTGGTAAACAATGCCGGTATTCGTCGTGATTCATTACTAATATTTATGCAAAACCAACAGTGGCATGAAGTACTGAATACCACGCTTAACGGGTTCTTTTATCTAACACGCCGATTGCTTAAGAACATGATGACCAAACGTCATGGCCGCATTATCAACATGGCATCTCTTTCAGGAATAAAAGGACTCCCCGGACAAGTCAATTATTCGGCAGCTAAAGCCGCTATTATAGGAGCCACTAAAGCCCTGGCCCAAGAGGTGGCACCTCGTAAGGTCACAGTAAACGCGATAGCACCGGGATTTATCGAAACTGACATGACCGGGGATCTCCCTGTAAACGAGCTGAAAAAGATGATTCCCATGGCTCGCTTCGGCAGACCGGAAGAAGTAGCATCACTCGTCGGATTCCTATCCTCTGATAATGCCGCATATATCACCGGAGAAGTAATATCCATAAATGGTGGACTATACACTTGAAAAGATATACCATTAAGAAAGAAGACTTTACAACTATAATAAACGACTTGTTCCAATGCATTTATCAAAAGCTCTAATAGAAAAATATACCCACGAGCAGCAAACGGCCCGTGACGCCCAGCGCTTAGCCGAATTTATAGCTTTTTCTCCAATGGTATTCCAGGTATCTCGCATTATGGTAGAAAAAGGGGTACTTGATGCTCTGCGTAGCAGCAATGACGGGCTCACGATTAATGAATTATCTCAAATATGTAATCTTTCTACTTATGCTATTAAAGTGCTTTTGGAAGCCTCTCTTTCAATAGGAACTGTTCTCATAGATCCAACAACCGATAAGTTCTCCATATCTAAGGCTGGATGGTTTCTAATTAATGATAAGCGAACGCGAGTTAATATATCGTTCAACCACGATGTAAATTACGAAGGACTTTTTCATCTTGATGAAGCATTGGAACAAGGAAAACCGGCTGGATTAAGACATTTCGGAAATTGGGATACTGTTTATGAAGGCTTGTCCCAACTTCCATCGAAAGTTCAAGAGAGTTGGTTTGGATTTGACCATTTTTATAGCGACCTATCATTTGATCAAGCCTTGCAAATTGTGTTTTCCAATAAAACACACAACTTGCTTGATGTAGGTGGAAATACGGGGCGCTGGGCTTCTCGATGTGTGACATATGACAAAGATGTCGAGGTCACAATAGTGGATTTACCTCAACAGCTTGAACTAATGAAAAGGGCAATACTTGGCACCGAAGGTTCAAACCGCATTCACGGATATGGAATGAACCTACTCGATCCCGAAGCACTATTTCCAATAAATTGTCAATGGGATGCAATATGGATGAGCCAATTTCTTGATTGTTTTAGCGAAAAAGAGATTGTTAGCATTTTAACACGTGCCACAAAAGCTATGAGTCACGATACCAGGCTTTACATTATGGAAACGCTCTGGGATCGTCAACAATTTGAACCGGCGACTTTATGTTTGACCCTAACGAGCGTCTATTTCACAGCTATAGCCAATGGCAATAGTAAAATGTACAATACTGATGATATGGCACGCCTCATCAATGAATCAGGATTACATATATATAAGATCCACGATAATTTAGGGCAAGGCCACAGTATCATAGAATGTAGAATTAAATAACTAAAAAATTGATATATACCAATTATGAAACGAGAAGAAATTGAAGAAAAAGTAAAAAGCTTCCTTATTGATGATCTCGAAGTAGACGAGGCGGTTATCTCTCCTGAAGCAAAACTTAAAGATGATCTCGGCATTGACAGTCTCGACTTTGTAGATATAGTCGTAATCGTAGAACGAAATTTTGGTTTCAAAATCAAGCCTGAGGAGATGGCAGGAGTTATTACACTCCGAGATTTCTGTGACTACATAGAGCGCAACGTTTAAAATCATACGATCAAAAGTCATAGGTAGTGGCACAACAAGCTCGACAATGGTCCGGTACCACATCGGGGAGTAACTGGATGCACAAGTCACTCATACAAATGATGCGTTTTATTCCGCTTCGTGTAATGTATGGATTTGTTGCATTTTTTGTTCTTCCAGCCTGTTTAGTGTTCAATCGTGGACCAGTCAAAGCTATCAGTCAATATTTTAGAGGCCGTTATAATTTACAAGGCACAAGGCTTGCATTAGCAGTGTGGAAAAATCATTACAGCATGATGCAAATGGTGATTGACCGCTTTGCAGCATATGCAGGCAAAAAATTTGAATTTGAGTTTGAAGGTAACGAAGCATTTAAAGAGCTTGAATCACAACCAAAAGGTTTTATCATGCTAAGTTCTCATATCGGTAACTCTGAAATGGTGGGCTATTCACTTGGATCAACGATTAAATCGATGTCAACGTTGGCTTATGCCGGTGAATCTTTGGCTGTCATGGAAAATAGGCGACGCTTATTAGCACAACACAATATCAAATTAATACCTGTTGATGAAACCTTTAACCACATATTCTTGCTAAACGAAGCATTGGTTAAAGGTGAGATTGTTGGCATGCCCGCTGATCGAATTATAGGTTCACAAAAGGTGTTTTCAACTAAATTTTTAAATGCTGAAGCCAATTTTCCATTAGGACCTTTCGCCACAACAATACAAAGAGATGTCGACTCTATTGCTATTTTCATGATGAAGCAATCGGCTAAACGGTATAAACTTATCGTACGAAATATTTCGCTTTCTGATGAGGAAAAGAGTAAGTTAAGTCGTAAGGAAATGATGTCAACTTTAGGAAGAAAATATGTAACCGAACTCGAAAACATCGTAATACAATATCCCTATCAGTGGTTCAATTACTTCGATTTTTGGAATGAACTATAACAATATTATGGATAAACCTATCGCTAACCTATATGATAT